>NZ_CP136420.1:0-165000 GCF_045278715.1 Neomoorella carbonis
TTGCCACCCAATCAACTTGATCTAGCCTGGCAACAGGTATTGTCCATCTTGGAAAAAAAAATTAGTTTCTCCGCCCTAGAAGCCTGGTTTTTTGATGCCCGGCCGGTAACTATGCAGGGTAACACTCTGGTCCTGGCCGCAGCCAACGAATTCGCCCGCGATTATATCCAGAGCCGTTTTTATCCTTTGGTTCAGGAAGCACTGCAGAAAGTACTGGGCCGGGAACCAATTAATATCCAGGTTATTTGTTTTTCTCCGGCCGGAAACCAGGCCCCAGCAACCCCCGAGGCAGGAGATGACGACCTGCCCCGGCTCAACCCCAAGTACACTTTTGATACCTTTGTAGTGGGCAACAGCAACCGCTTCGCCCATGCAGCCTGCCTGGCAGTAGCCGAAAGCCCGGCCAATTCCTATAATCCTTTATTTATTTACGGCGGTGTGGGTTTAGGTAAAACCCACCTCATGCAGGCTATCGGCCATCACGTACGCCAGCACTTGCCCAATTATCGGGTCCTGTACATCTCTTCGGAAAGATTTACCAACGACCTGATTAACGCCATTCGCGATGAGCAGACGGAAGAATTCCGGGCCAAATACCGCAACATCGATGTCCTCCTTATCGATGATATCCAGTTCCTGGCTAAAAAAGAAAGCACCCAGGTTGAATTTTTCCATACTTTCAACCACCTGTATGAAGCCAACAAACAGATAGTAATTTCCAGCGACCGGCCTCCTAAAGAAATACCTACCCTAGAAGACCGTTTGCGTTCGCGTTTTGAATGGGGGCTTATTACCGACATCCAGCCGCCCGATCTGGAAACCAGGATGGCCATCTTAAGAAAGAAAGCAGCTGCTGAAAATATTAGTATCCCGGATGACGTCATGTTTTTTATGGCCCAAAAAATAGATTCCAACATCCGGGAACTGGAAGGGGCTTTACTCCGGGTAGCAGCCTATGCTGCCTTTACTAAAGAAGAAGTTACCATAGAGATGGCCGAAAAGCTTCTTAAGGACGCCTTGAATCTGGCCCGTCCGAAACCAATTACCATTAACCTTATCCAGGAAGTGGTGGCCCGCTATTTCAACTTGAAGCCGGAAGATTTAAAGGCCAAAAAGCGGAATCGCGCCGTAGCCTTTCCCCGGCAAATAGCCATGTACCTTGCCAGGGAGATGATCGATGCTTCATTGCCCCAAATCGGTGAAGCCTTCGGCGGCAGGGACCATACAACAGTTCTCCACGCTTATACCAAGATACGTGATGATTTAAAAAGCGATCCATCCCTGCCCCAGATAATATCCCAGCTTATGCAGGAAATTAGAAACCAGTAATCCACAAAGAAAAACTCCCATCCTGCCTGCATCTTCGATTGCTATCAACATTTCCACAGGCTCTATTACTACGACTACTATCATCTTTATTTAGATGATGATGGAGGAAGCGTCTCATGCATATTTCCTGTTCCCAACCTCAGCTTCTACAGGCCGTTCAAAAAGTTCACCGTGCTGTAGCTACGACTACTACGTTACCAGCCCTTACAGGTATTTTATTCCAGACGGAAAAAAATATGCTGACTTTACAGGGAACCGATCTCGATTTAGGCATTATTTACAGTTTCCCGGTAGAAGTTTTAACCCCCGGCGAACTTCTGTTGCCGGCCCGCATTTTTACAGAAATGGTGCGGCGTTTGCCCCCGACCAACCTTTCATTACAGGCCCTGCCGGATAATACTGTGGAAATAACTTACATGCAGTCCAGGGTCCACTTAAACAGCTTTGATCCCAGCCAGTTTCCTTCCCTGCCAGATATTGATGGCAATATTTCCCTGGAAGTTGATATTAAAATTATTAAAGATGCAGTTCGCAAGGTAAGTATAGCTACCAGCAGTGATGATTTGCGCAGTATTTTTAGCGGGATATTACTGGAAATAAAACCGGGGGAGACGCAATTTAACCTGGTAGCTACCGACACCCACCGCCTGGCCGTCTACCGCGGCCCTCTGGCCGGAGTTACCAGCAGCGAACCGGTAAACGCCCTTATTGGTAGCCGTTCCTTAAATGAGCTAGCCCGCCTGCTGCCAGGTGAAGAAGGTCAGGTGCAGATAACTATCGGCTCCAGCCAGATTTTCGCCTGTTATGAGAACTTAAAGCTGTATGCTCGTTTGCTCGATGGTAAATTCCCCCACTATCGCCAGGTTATCCCTCAATCTTACGTTACCAAAGTAAAGGTGGCTACCAGGGATTTACTGGAAACAACGGAACGCGCTACCCTGCTGGCCCGGGATGAAATAAAATCCCGTTCCCATATCATCTTTTTGCAGGTCGGTGAAACTTTAAAGATTACCAGCGAGGCTGCCGAAGTTGGCCATCTGGAGGAGGAACTGGCGGCCCAGATTGAAGGTGAGCCTTTAACCCTGGCCCTGAACGGCCGTTATTTACTGGAAACGCTGCGTATAATAGACACGGAAGAGGTTATCCTGGAGCTATCGGCACCTTTAAAACCGGTAGTTGTGAAACCGGATGGAGAAGATAATTATTTCTGCCTTATCCTGCCGGTAAGGATCAATACTGCACCGGATAGCAACCCGCCGGATGTCTAAAGGGGGTAATTATGCCTGGTAAAAACGTACCCATTACTACTTCATCTATCCGACTGGACCAGTTTTTAAAATGGGCTGGCATAGCAGCTACGGGCGGTCAGGCTAAAGCGATGATCGCCAGCGGCCTGGTACGGGTCAACGGGCAGGTTGAGAAACGCCGCAGCCACACTTTGGAGCCTGGCGATGAGGTGGAGGTCAAGGGTGCCAGCTATAAGCTTACGGCAGCTCCAGTTGACTAATTTTCGCTGCTACCGCGAGTTGATCTGGCACTGCCAGCCGGGCCTGAATATTATCCAGGGTCCCAACGGGGCCGGTAAGACCAATCTTTTGGAAGCTATCGGTTATTTAAGCTTTGCCCGTTCTTTACGCCAGCAACAGGACCAGCATCTGGTAACCTGGGGGGAAAGCTCTTTTCAGATAAAAGGTTGTTGTAATTCCAGCCAGGAAAATATAGAGCTTGCTATTATTTACCATGATAGTCATAAAGAGTTAACAATTAACGGCCAGCACCACCGCCTAGTCGATCTGCTGGGAATTTTGCCGGTCATTTATTTTGGACCCGATGACCTGCTTCTTTTAAAAGGTGCACCTGTCTACCGGCGCCAGTTTCTGGACCGGGAGATAAGCATCCTTGACCGCCTTTACTGTCACCACCTCCAGTCTTATCGCCGCCTCCTTTTACAGCGTAACCGTTTACTGCGGGAGATAAAGGCCGGCCGGGGAAAGGACCAGGAGCTTGAACCCTGGAATATCCAGCTGGTATCTACGGGAGTGGCCATAATTCAGCGGAGACGGTCCTTTATCCAGTCTCTGGACCCCCTGGCGGCAGCCATTTACCGGAGTATGGGTGCTAGGGAACAGCTAACCCTTGTCTACCGGCCCAGCGTCGGCGATTATGAGGACTGGCTGGCAAAAATAGCTGCCGGCCAGGAGAGGGAAATTCAAGCGGGCTTAAGCCTCTGGGGGCCCCACCGGGACGATTTCTCTTTTTTTGTTGGTGATTATGAAGCGCGTTTCTTTGCTTCCCAGGGGCAGCAGAGGTCGGCCGTACTGGCCCTTAAAATTGCTGAAGCCAGGATCTTTATGCAGGTCTTAGGAAAGAGGCCCATTTTGCTGATGGACGACGTTTTTTCCGAGCTGGACAGCAAACGCCAGCAGGCCCTGCTGGAGCTTCTGGCAACCGCCGGCCAAACCTTTTTAACAACCACAGAGTTGACCAGACTGCCGTCCAGTCTCCTGGAGCAGGCCACCCTCTGGCAGTTATCAGGAGAAAGAAGGTTAATGGTAGAAGAAAAAAGGCAATAATTTCTAAATGAAAGGAGGATTGTATGTACCTGCACATAGGTAATGAGATGGTTGTGCCATATAAGGAGATTATCGCCATTCTTAATTTGAGTACAACCAGCCGGTCGACGGTTAACAGTGCATTTTTAAAGGCGGCCAAACTTCAAGGTAAAGAACCCGGTTCCGAGGGTTATAAATCCTGCATTATTACCGATAACGACATATATTTTTCCAGCATTTCTTCCGGCACCCTGATGAAGAGAGCCAGCTCAATCTTCAGCAATCTGGAACAGGAATAAGAGCCTTCCGACCGCGTCCAGGGCCTGCTTTGCGCCTGCTTGAAGAAAACCTGGCTTTTGTGCTATATTTGTCAGGGAAAGTTTCACCTGGGAGGAAAAGATGGAACAGGTACACACGGAATATGATGCCAGTCAAATCCAGGTTCTGGAGGGCCTGGAAGCCGTGCGCCGGCGACCCGGCATGTATATCGGTAACACCGGGGTTCGGGGCTTGCACCAGCTGGTTTTTGAACTGGTGGACAACAGCATTGACGAAGCCCTGGCCGGCTTTTGCGATCGCATTGAAGTAATTATTCATCAGGATGGCAGCCTGACGGTTACTGATAACGGCCGCGGTATCCCGGTGGATATTCACGAAAAAACAGGCCTGCCGGCCGTGGAAGTAGCACTAACCATACTCCATGCCGGGGGTAAATTCGGCGGCAACGGCTACAAGGTAGCCGGCGGCCTCCACGGTGTGGGTCTCTCAGTTGTCAACGCCCTTTCCGAGTGGCTGGAGGTAAAGGTAAAACGGGATGGCAAGGTATACCAGCAAGAGTATCGCCGGGGCAACAAAGTATCGGATTTAAAAGTCGTCGGTAAAGCCAAGGGTACGGGCACCAGCGTCACCTTTTTCCCGGACAGGGAGATCTTTGAGGATATAGTTTTCCAGGATGAAATAATTAGCCGGCGTTTGCTGGAGTTATCCTTCTTAAACCGGGGCGTTAAAATAATCTTCCGTGATGAGAGAAACGACACGGAAACCACCTATTACCACACCGGCGGATTGATTGACTTCGTCCGCCATTTAAATAAAAACAAGTCCGTCCTCTTCAACAAGCCCCTTTACTTCAGCGGGGAAAAGGATGACGTGCAGGTTGAAATAGCCCTGCAATATAACGACGGTTATAACGAGCTCATCCTCTCTTATGCCAACAATATCAATACCACCGAAGGCGGCAGCCACGAAATCGGTTTTAAAACGGCCCTGACCAGGGTGATCAACGATTATGCCCGTAAATTTAACATCTTGAAAGAAAATGACAGCAACCTGGCCGGCGAAGATATACGGGAAGGCCTGACGGCTGTCATCAGTGTCAAGGTGCTGGAACCCCAGTTTGAAGGCCAGACCAAGACCAGGCTGGGCAACACGGAAGTGCGGGGCATTGTCGACGCCCTGGTGGCGGAGCATTTAAGCGCCTACCTGGAAGAAAACCCCACCATTGCCAGGAGGATTGTCGAGAAAGCTTTGAATGCCTTCCGGGCCCGGGAGGCGGCCCGCAAGGCGCGGGAGCTGACCCGGCGCAAAAATGCCCTGGAGATTACTTCTTTGCCAGGGAAGCTGGCCGACTGCACCAACAGGGACCCGGCCGTGGCCGAGCTTTTCCTGGTGGAGGGTGATTCCGCCGGCGGTTCGGCCAAGCAGGGCCGCGACCGGCGTTTCCAGGCCATCCTGCCTTTACGGGGTAAAATATTAAACGTCGAGAAGGCGCGTCTGGATAAGATTTTAAATAACGAAGAGATCCGGACCATCATCACCGCCCTGGGGACAGGTATCGGCGATGATTTTAACATCAGCAAGGCCCGCTACCATAAGACTATCCTCATGGCCGATGCCGATGTGGACGGTTCCCATATCCGGACGCTTTTGCTTACCTTTTTTTACCGCTATATGCGGCCTTTAATCACCGAAGGTTATATTTATATTGCCCAGCCGCCCCTGTATAAAGTTTCCCGGGGTAAAACAGAGCACTACCTGTATAACGACGCCGAACTGGAAAGGTTTTTACAGAACCATGCGGGTGAAAAATGGGAAGTGCAGCGTTATAAAGGCCTGGGTGAAATGAACGCCGACCAGCTCTGGGAAACGACCATGAATCCGGAAACCCGCACCCTGCTTCGGGTCAACCTGGAGGATGCCGCAGAAGCTGATGCCATCTTTAACATCCTTATGGGTGACCGGGTGGAGCCGCGGCGGGAATTTATCCAGCAACACGCCCACGAAGTCAGAAACCTGGATATTTAGGGTGGAGGGGGTCTGACCCCCGTTTTTCTTTAGAACTGTTTGGCGTTGGCTTCCAGCAGGTTATATTTTAGGTAAAGGGTCACTCTTGAAAGAAGGTGGAAAATACTTTGGCCTTGCAAGAGGGCGGTAAAATCTTAGAAGTCAACCTGGAAGAGGAAATGAAGCGGTCCTACATTGACTACGCCATGAGCGTCATTGTGGGCCGCGCTTTGCCCGATGTCCGCGATGGCTTGAAACCCGTCCACCGGCGTATCCTTTATGCCATGTACGAAGAGGGATTAACGCCGGATAGGCCCCATAAAAAGTCGGCCGTCGTCGTAGGTACGGTGCTGGCCCGTTACCACCCCCACGGCGATGCCGCCGTCTATGAAACCATGGTTCGCCTGGCCCAGGATTTTGCCTGCCGCTACCCCCTGGTGGACGGCCACGGCAATTTCGGTTCCGTCGACGGCGACTCAGCAGCGGCCATGCGCTATACCGAAGCCCGGCTGGCGAAAATTGCCCTGGCCATGCTGGCCGATATTGATAAAGAGACCGTCGACTTTGTCGATAATTATGACGGCAGCCTCAAGGAACCGGTGGTGCTCCCGGCGCGGATCCCACAGCTTTTGGTCAACGGGTCGGCCGGGATTGCCGTGGGGATGGCAACGAACATCCCGCCCCATAACCTGGGAGAAGTCATCGATGCCCTGGTCTACCTTATTGACAATCCGGAGGCCGATCTTAAAGACTTGACCCGAATTATCAAAGGCCCGGACTTTCCTACCGGGGGCCTGATTATCGGCCGGGAAGGAATTAGAAACGCTTACCGGACCGGGCGGGGCAGCATCAAGATCCGGGCTAAGGCCCAGGTGGAAACCCTGAGCAACGGCAAGAGCCAGATTGTGGTGACGGAAATCCCCTACCAGGTCAACAAGGCCCGCCTGGTGGAAACCATTGGCGAGCTGGTGCGGGAGAAAAAAATCGACGGCATTACTGATCTACGGGACGAGTCCGATCGGACGGGGATGCGCATCGTCATCGAGCTGCGCCGGGATGTCCAGCCCAGGGTTATTCTTAACCAGCTCTATAAGCACACCCAGCTGCAGGAGAATTTCGGGGTCATTATGCTGGCCCTGGTGGACGGCCGGCCGCGGATCCTCAATTTGCGGGAAATGCTGACCCTCTACCTGGATCACCAGAAGGAGGTAATCACCCGCCGTACCCGCTACCTCCTGGCCCAGGCCGAAGCCCGGGCCCATATCGTTGCTGGCCTGCGCATAGCCATCCAATTTCTCGATGAAGTAATCAAGATTATCCGCCAGTCCCCCAATGAACCAGAAGCCTGCCGGGGCTTGATGGAGCGTTTTAATTTGAGCGACAGGCAGGCTAAAGCCATTGTCGACATGCGCCTGGGTCGCCTTACGGCCCTGGAAAGGGAAAAGCTGGAGGAAGAATGGCAGGAACTGCAAAAACGCATTGCTTACCTGAAAGATGTCCTGGGCAACGAGGCCATGGTCTACGGCATTATCCGGGAAGAACTCCTGGAGATAAAAAATAAATTTGCCGATCCCCGGCGTACGCAGATTATGCTGGAGGAAGAAAACCTGGAGGTAGAAGACCTCATTGCCCGGGAGGATATCGTCGTCACCCTGACCCGCCGCGGCTATATCAAACGCCAGCCGGTAGACGCCTACCGCAGCCAGAAACGCGGCGGCCGTGGCATCCAGGCCATGGGTACCAGGGAAGAAGATTTTGTCCAGGATATCTTTGTTACTACCACTCATCATTACCTTCTTTTCTTTACCAACCAGGGTCGTGTCTTCCGCCTGAGGGGTCATGAGATCCCCGAAGCCGGTCGCCAGGCCCGGGGGACGCCGCTAGTTAATTTAATTTATCTCAACAAAGGAGAAACCATCACCGCCGTCATCCCCATCCGCGACCTGGATGAAGACGCTTACCTCTTAATGGCGACCAGGAAGGGTACGGTCAAGAAAACCCCCCTGGCTGAATACCATACTTCCCGCCGCGACGGCCTGATTGCCATAGGTTTGGATGCAGGCGACGAGCTCATCGGCGTCCTGCGTACGGAAGGCCATCACGAAGTTATCCTGGTGACGCGCCAGGGCAAAGCCATCCGTTTTGCCGAAGAGGAAGTCCGGCCCATGGGCCGGGCCGCCCACGGGGTGAAGGGTATCACCCTGGAGGACGGTGACGAGGTTGTCGGCCTGGTCCGGGTTAAAGAGGGGGCTGAGCTGGTTGTTGTTTCCGCCAATGGTTTTGGCAAGAGGACGCCCCTTGAGGAGTACCGTACCCAGAGCCGGGGCGGCAAGGGTATTATTACCATGAACGTTACCGGACGAACCGGTCCGGTGGCAACTGTGGCTGTTGTTACCCGGGATGACGAACTGATGCTGATCTCAGCCGACGGGATTCTCATCCGCCTGGGGGTGGAGGACATTTCTCGCCAGGGCCGCAATACCCAGGGAGTTACCCTGATGCGCCTGGAACACACCGACCGCGTGGTAGCCATGGCTCGTGTTCAATAAAATTTAAATTCCGCATGAAAGATAAGATTACATTAAAAGGTTATTGCTTCAGAAGGTACCCTGTAGTAGAATGAAGCTGTGCAGCCAGAAGGGTCGAAGAGTGTAGCAATGGGGGGAAGAAAGATGGCAGCAGAAAAGGGAACCTGGACGGTAAAAAAAGGCCTGGCGGAGATGCTGAAAGGTGGCGTCATCATGGATGTCACCACCCCGGAACAGGCTAAAATTGCCGAAGAGGCCGGGGCCTGCGCCGTGATGGCCCTGGAACGGGTGCCGGCCGACATCCGCGCTGCCGGCGGGGTGGCCCGCATGGCCGACCCTACGGTTATCTTACGGATTATGGACGCCGTAACCATCCCGGTGATGGCCAAGGCCAGGATCGGCCATTTCGTGGAGGCGCAGATTTTAGAAGCCCTGGGCGTTGACTATATCGATGAAAGCGAAGTACTCACCCCGGCCGATGAAGAGTTCCATATCAATAAACATGAATTCAAAGTGCCCTTTGTCTGCGGCGCCCGCAATCTCGGCGAGGCTTTAAGGCGCATCGGCGAGGGGGCGGCCATGATCCGCACCAAGGGCGAGCCCGGTACCGGCAATGTCGTGGAGGCCGTCCGTCATATGCGCCGGGTGATGAGCGAGATCAGGCGGGTGCAGAACCTGCCCGATGAGGAATTGATGACCTTTGCCAAAGAAATTCAGGCTCCCTATGAGCTGGTCAAGCAGGTGAAGGAACTGGGGCGTTTGCCGGTAGTCAACTTTGCCGCTGGCGGTATTGCCACCCCGGCGGATGCCGCTCTAATGATGCAGCTGGGCGCCGACGGCATCTTCGTCGGCTCCGGTATCTTTAAATCCAGCGACCCCATGAAGCGGGCGCGGGCCATTGTGGCCGCTACCACCCACTTCCGGGAACCGGAGGTCCTGGCCGAGGTTTCGAAAGACCTGGGCGAAGCCATGCCCGGGTTGGACATTGCCACCATCAGGCAGGAAGAACGCATGCAGGAACGCGGCTGGTAATAGCGAGGCGAGTTAAAAATGAAAATTGGCGTACTGGCCATGCAGGGTGCCTTCCGGGAGCATATCGCCTCCCTGGCGGCCCTGGGTGTTGAGGGTGTAGAGATCAGGCGGAAAAGGCAGCTGGAAGGTATTGACGGGCTGATCATACCGGGCGGCGAGAGTACGACCATCGGCAAGCTAATGGTAGACTTCAACCTCCTGGAGCCCATCCGGGAACTGGCGGCGGCAGGGATGCCGCTCTTTGGCACCTGTGCCGGGATGGTGCTCCTGGCCAGGGATATAATCGGCAGCGACCAGCCCCGGCTTGGTCTGATGCACGTGAGTGTCCAGCGCAATGCCTTCGGCCGCCAGGTGGACAGCTTTGAGGTTGACCTGGAGATCCCCGTCCTGGGCGAGGAGCCCTTCCATGCCGTCTTTATCCGCGCTCCCTACCTGGAGAGGGTAGAACCCCCGGCGGAATCCCTGGCAACCTTTATGGGTAAGACCGTCATGGCCCGCCAGGGGAACCTCCTGGCGACGGCCTTCCACCCGGAACTGACTAAAGATTTACGAGTACACCGCTATTTCCTGGAGATGATAAAATAAGAGGGCTGGCGAAAGCCCTCTTTTCTGTCGCCTTGCATCTAGAAACCGCACAGATCACCTTTTTTCCACAGAAAGCCTGCAGGTGCTAAATCGTCACCTAACAGGAAACAACTACTTATGGAGGCTAAATGAAAACAATTCAACTTTGTAACCGCAGCATAGATGTTTTAAAGGCTTACCAGGCACCTACGGGTGCCTTCCCGGCGGCTCCTGATTACCCGCCCTATAATTACGTCTGGCTGCGGGACGGGACCTTTATCGCCCGCGCCTTAGATCTGGTGGGAGAAAGGGAAGGAGCAGCGGCCTTTTACCGTTTCGCCTCCCGCACTATTGTCGCCCACGGGTTTAAAGTAGAAAGGGCTTTGGCGGCCGCAGCCTGTGGCCGGCCCATTGACGATGGCAGCTGCCTCCATACCCGCTATACCCTCAGCGGGGAAGAGGGCCGGGAGCCCTGGGGCAATTTCCAGCTGGACGGCTACGGCACCTTTCTCTGGGGCCTGGCCGCCCACCTGCAGGCCGGCGGCCCCTGGGAAGATATTTACCGCCGGGCCGTTGACCTGGTGGTGCGCTACCTCACCGGCCTCTGGCAGCACCCCTGCCTGGACTGCTGGGAGGAATACGGTGACTACCGCCACCCCTCCACCCTGGCGGCCATATATGGCGGCTTGAAAGCTATTTTACCCTGGCTGGAGGACGAAAGCCGGAAAACAGGATTCCACGATGCCGGCGGGGAACCTGAAGGGGAGCAAAATCCGGGACGGATGGTTTTAAAGGTAGATGATGTACTGGAACGGCTGCCTGAACTGGCCAGGAGTGAGTTTATCCGGGACGGTAACTGGGTAAAGTTTGCCGGGCAGGATGCCGTTGATGCCAATCTCCTCTGGCTGGGAGTACCCTTCGGCCTCTGCAGCCTGGACGATCCCGTTTTCACGGCGACGGTGGCCAGGATCGCAACCGAACTTTGTTCCGGTGGCGTCAAGCGTTATGCTGCCGATACCTACTACGGCGGCGGGCAGTGGCTGCTCCTCACCGCCTGGCTGGCCTGGTACTACCGCCTGCGGGGGGAAGAAGCCCCGGCCAGGGAGCTCCTGGCCTGGGTGGAAGACCGGGCCGATAACAACGGCTTCCTTCCGGAGCAGGTGCCGGAAAACCTTACCTCCGAGGCCCACTACCACTACTGGCTGGAGCGCTGGGGGCCCATCGCCAACCCCCTCCTCTGGTCCCACGCCATGTATATCATTTCTGTTAGGGGCATGGAAGTTTAAAAAGCAGCCCCTAAGAGGTTGCTTTTGTAATAACTTTTGTCCGTCGCCATCAGACCTGCAATTGTCAATTCAACTGTTTGCAGAACTTACCTCAATCTGATATACTGATATTCGGAGGTGGGATCATGAACGCTGCTCTAACAGAAACCACAAAAGTAGGGAAGAGGGGCACCGTTGTAATCCCGGCAAGCCTGCGTCGTAGATACGGTTTGAAAGAAGGGGCTTTGATGATAGCCGAAGCATGCCCGGAAGGGATATTATTGCGCCCGGCGGTGGCCCTGCCCGTAGAAATTTATAGTCCTGAGCGCAAGGCCGAATTCCTTTTAAATAATTGCATAACACCTGAAGATTATGCCTGGGCCGTCGAGGAGGTACGCCGGCTGGGACTTGATCCGGCCAATATCCCCCACGAAAGGTTAAAAGATAATTGATGGACCGGCTATTTTTGGATGCCAATGTATTATTTTCCGCCGCTTATGGCAGTCCTGCGTTAAACCAGTTATGGGAAAGGGAACGCCTTAATCGCTGCCGGCTTTTGGCGTCCAATTATGTAATCGAAGAAGCCCGGCGTAACCTTGAACAACAGGAACATTTAATACGCCTGGAAAAACTGGTGGCGCAACTTAGAATCGTTCCCGAGGCCGACACCGCCATTCCCTGTCCAATTAATCTTCCGCTGAAGGATCGTCCCGTGATTGTAGCTGCAATCCAGTCCCGGGCAACCCATCTCATAACAGGGGATTTACGTCATTTTGCACCTTATCGTGGCCAGGTTATTGCAGGTGTACGCATCTGTACCCCCCGTGATTACTTGAGCAGCCTGGCGGACGTCGCTACGCCCGGGTAACCCTCGCAGGTACGGTCGAAGCCGGTACCTGTAGCGATGGCTGCCCTGGCTCTCCCCGGCACTCTGATTTAAAGCATACTTTATGCTCTATATGTCCATAAAGCGGAGAGAAAGCGGTGAGAAAGCGGCGAGGGTCCGGCATAAGGCGTTAAATATAGTTTAACCTTGAGCGACTTGACGAGGGAGCGCAACTTTAATATTTAGGCGGGTTACGAACAAGATACCCCCGTGGCCGGGCAACAACCGGCCTGATTTTTTTATCCCCTGTACCGGCAACGAAAAAAGACGGCCCGGACCCGGATGGTTACGCAATTAGCCATCACCTCCGGCTCCCCCTACCGCCCCTTTCCAGCCGCCGGGGCAATCGTGATTGCTGCACCCCAGGAGAAGCGGCAAGACTAAAGGCCTTGCCGCTTCCTGTATCATGCCAATGAAGCCCCGGCACCATCTCCGCCTTGCCGGCAAGGCCGGAGGCGGAATAGTCTCGAGGTTTAAGGAAGTGAAGAAAACCTCATTATCTTGAAATGGCGGTCGAAGGTGGCGATACGAGGGATGTTGTTAAGCCGCAAAATAGCGGCGCTGGTAGCGTCGGCTAAAGTTAGGGAATGATCGGAAAACTTCTCCAGGAGCCTACGCGCTTCCTGCAGAATTTCCTTATCGACCCAGATTATTTCGGTAAATCCTTCCTCAACTTGCTGCTTTATTATATCAAGGAACTGCAGGGCTGCCTTTGTATTTAACTTGCGCATCAGTAAAGTATAAGTTTCAGATAGGATCAAATCAGAGGTGATAAGCAGGGTGCCTTCGGCTTGCAGGGATAACATCACCTGAGCGGCTTCGTGATGATGCTGGTCGCTCCGGACCAGGTAAGCAAACCATAAACCTGTATCAACAAATACTTTCATTGATTTGCCTCCGGATACCCCGGGCCATATATTATTTCATCATGCCTTTCGCTGGCTGTAAAAGGACTTGCTTCGCCAGCAAATATTCCTATCGCCTTCAATACCGGATTCTTTTCCGGAGGTGTATTACGCCGCTTCTCCTGCTCAAGGTACATGATCAGCGCCCGGCGAACGATTTCCGATTCAGAAACCCTGGCGCGCCGGGACAATTCTTTTAATTCTTTATTCAGGGTAACAGGTACATACAACTGGCGTCTTACCATCTTGATTTGGGGCATAAAATTTACCTCCTTCCAGTGTCATTATAGTATAAATGGTGTATAGTGGGCAAGTATTATACACCATCTAAATACTTGTAGTGGTAATGTTGGATAGACTTATTGGTCCTGTCAATTGCAAGACATGAAGATTGATTAAGACTGCCGGTAATGGTTGGCTTTTTAACTATTAAGTTACGGTTTTTTTCGTTAAAATGATCTTGACATTAAAAATAAATAATCGTAAACTCTAAATAAAGAAAATGAAAATATATGAAAGGTATAAAGGCGATATATGTTCGCAAGCGAACGCAAACAAAAGATAATAGAAATCCTGGAGCAAACACCGGCGGTTAGAGTAGCGGAATTAAGCGAGCTCTTCCAAGTATCCGAAGTAACCATCCGCCGTGATCTCCAGGAATTAGAAGCAGCCGGCCTACTGAAACGTACCCACGGCGGGGCCGTAAGCATGACCACAGCTTCCTTTGAACCAACCCTGACAGAGAAAGAAGAAGAACATCTGGAAGAGAAAAAGGCCATCGCGCGGGCCGCGCTGGATTTGATTGCTGACGGCGATACTCTTTTACTGGATGCCGGTTCCACCACCTTACAGCTGGCCCGCTTGCTGAAGGCGAATAAAAAACAGGCCCTCACAGTGGTGACCAACGCCCTCAATGTAGCCTGGGAACTGGCCTTCGTTGAATCCATCGATTTAATCCTCACCGGCGGTCACCTGCGCCACCGCACTCTTTCTTCCGTCGGTCCCATTGCCGACAACACCCTGCTGGGTTTATACGTCGATAAAGTGTTCCTGGCTACCAATAGCTTAGATGTCGAGCGGGGCCTGACTACGCCCAATATCTACGAGGCGCAGATCAAACAGAAGATGGTCAAGGCCGGCCGCGAGGTTATCGTCCTGGCCGACCACAGCAAATTCGGCCGCATCTCGCTGGGATTTGTTTGCCCCATTACTGCCATTCACCGGCTTATTACCGATCCCGGTGCTCCGCAAGAGGACCTGGCGCGCCTGAAGGAGCGCGGCGTGGAAGTAATCGTCGCCGGCAGAGATTGAACTACCAGGGGGAGAAATTATTGCCTGCACCCATCATTACTGTTACTTTGAATCCCGCCCTGGACAAGACGGTTGTCATCGAAAACTTTGAGCCTGCCAAAACAAACCGTTCCCGGGTCGTGAGCTACGAACCAGGGGGTAAAGGGATTAATGTTGCTAAATTTTTACATGAACTGAATTATCCGGTTATTGCCACCGGTTTTCTGGCCGGCCATAACGGTATTCTGATTAAAAAGGCCTTACAGGAGAGAGGCATTCTTGCAGATTTCATTGCAGTCGAAGGAGAAACAAGGATCAACCTGAAGGTCATTGATCCTGTCAAAAATACTGAAACAGAAATTAATGAAAACGGGTTTATCGTCAAGAAGGAAGATTTAACCGCCCTGGAGCAAAAGCTCGATGCATTGCTGGCCCGTAGTCGGTTGCTGGTATTATCGGGCAGTATGCCAGCTGGCGTTCCCGGTGATTTTTACGCCACCTTAATTCACCAGGGGCAGAGGCATGGTGTTGCCGCCGTCCTGGATGCCGAAGGGGAGGCCCTGGAGCACGGCCTGGCGGCCAGGCCCCTGCTGGTGAAACCCAATAAGTATGAAGCCGAAACCCTGCTGGGCGAGCAGATCTTTACACCTGAAGACGCCGCCCGGGCCGGGATAAAAATCCGGCAGGCCGGGGCGGAGATGGTAGTCATTTCCCTGGGCGCCCTGGGGGCGGTGGCTGTGGACGGGCACCAGGCCCTGTGGGCGCAGCCGCCTCGCCTGGCGGTTGGTAGCACCGTCGGTGCCGGCGACGCCATGGTAGCCGTCCTGGCCAGGGCGATATGTGAGGGGAACGGACTGGCAGAGGTCTTACCCCTGGCGGTGGCCGCCGGTACCTGGCTTGCTGCCCGACGTACCGGGCCGCAGAAAAGCATCAGCCTGGAAACCATGGTCCGCCAGGTTCAAGTAATGCCCATTAAAACCCGTTCTGCTAGATAGGCTGTTCCGGAAATATGGTTTCCGGTTAAGCAGGGAAGGAGGAAGTTTATTTGAATTCCTATGAACGCGCCGTGGCTACCCTGAAAGGGGAAATCCCCGACCGGGTGCCAACCTTTGAACTGATGATCGACCCGGCGGTCATGCAGGCTATCACCGGTAGCGACGATTACGCTGATTTCTGTGAATACGTGGGCCTGGATATAGTCGTCACCGGTACCCCTTCTAAACTATATGAAGAAAAGGTTATAGATCCTGCCAGCCGCACTATTATCAACGAATGGGGCATTGTCCGCCGCTACAGCGAGCAGTTGGTTTCCATCCCCCTGGAAGGCCCCATCAAGGAACCTGCCGATATTGAAAATTACACCCCGCCCGATCCCTATGATGAGAGGCGCTATGTACAGCTGAAAGCCCTGTTGCAGCGCTTCAAGGGTAAAAAGCTGGTTGGCATGCACCTCCACGACTCTTTTAACTACCCCGTTTACCTGCGGGGCATGGAACAGCTCTTCATGGACCTGATTATAAACCCGGAACTGGTGCAAAAACTGGTGCGCATATCCGTAGAACACAACATCGCCATCGCCGAGCGGGCCATCGACCTTGGCGCCGACTTTATCATCCTGGGCGACGATTACGGCAGCAGCACCAGCACCCTGGTATCCCCGCAGCATTTCCGCGAGTTTTTCCTGCCGGGGTTAAAGGAGGTTGTCCAGGCCGTTAAGGCCAAAGGCGCCTTCTGCTTGAAACACTGCTGTGGCAATATCAACGCCATTGTCGATGATATGATGGCCACCGGCCTGGACGGCCTGCATCCTCTGGATCCAGGCGCCGGCATGGACATGCTGGCCGTGAAAAACCGCCATCCGCAGTTAACCGTCATTGGCGGTATCAGTTGCGCCGAACCGTTGACGGAGTACAGCGTTGAGGAATTGAAACAAGAGGTTAAGCGGGTTATCAACCGGGTGGCCCCCGGCGGCCGTTATATCCTGGCCTCCAGTAATTCTATCCACAGTAAAGTTAAACCGGAAAATTTCCTGGCCATGCAGGAAGCGGCGCGAGAATACGGGATCTATGGGAAATCCGGTAAGCTGGCAGGGTAGTGCCCGCCCGGATAGGGGAAAGTTAAAGCTTCCTCTAAACCTTTAAACCTAAGTAGGAGGTTAGAATTTTTTTAAAGAGTAGCAGGAATCGCGAAAGTGGCGTCGAATATATGACAACGATAGTCATAGACAACGTTATCAAATCAGAGGAGTAAAGTTTATTTTGATAAATAGAAATGATGCCTCCAAAGGTTTACCGACAATAAAAGATGTAGCTGCTGCCGCCGGGGTTTCCTTGAAAACTGTTTCCCGGGTCATCAACGGCGACGAGCACGTCCGCGAGCAGACCAGGGAGAAGGTATTGGCGGCCATCAAGGCCGTAGGTTACCAGCCGAACGCCATCGCCAGGAGTTTGCGGGTGAAAAAAACTTATACCATCGGGGTTATTATCGCCGATATTACCAACAGCTTTTATAGCGCTATTGTGCGGGGCATTGAGGATGTGGCCACGAGTAAAAATTACAGCCTCCTCATTGCTAACTCTGACGAGATGCTGAAGAAAGAAAAGCAGTATACCCGCATTTTTGTGGAAAAGCAGGTGGAAGGCATGATTATCGTCCCGGCGGGCGGCTCCCACAAGTACCTGGAGCACCTGGCCGGGCACCTGCCCCTGGTTTTCGTGGACCGGCAACCGGAAGATTTTAAGGAAGCATCTATTGTTAAGGTAGAAAATAGCCAGGGTGCCTATAACCTAACTTGCCATTTACTTAAACACGGTTACCGGGAAATTGCCTATATCGGTCACATCGCCAGTTTAACAACAGGGGAGGAACGTTTCGCCGGTTTTAAAAAAGCCATGGAGGAACATGGCCTGGAGATTCAACCTTCCCTGGTGCGGATTGGCAGTAAAACTGTGATGGATGCTTTCCGCGCCACCCAGGAGATTTTAACGGGACAGCCGCGCCGGCCCCAGGCCATCTTTGCTACCAACAATATCATGGTGCTGGGAGCATTACGGGCCCTGACCCATCTGGGCCTGGAGGTGCCGCGGGATATAGCCCTGGTGGGTTTTGATGATTTTGAAACTGCGGATACCTGCCGGCCGCGTCTGACTGTCGTTTCCCAGCCGGCCTACGCTATGGGCCGGGAGGCAGCCATTATGTTGTTCCGCCAGATGGAAGGGGCTGCCGCCGGGCGGGAAATCACGTTGCCGACGGAATTGATAATCCGGGAATCCTGCGGCTGCCTGGGGCAATTCCAGAGACAGCCCGGAAAGGAGAAGATAAGCTAAATTAGCATCAATTGACAACGTTGTTTTTTGTCGAACAAGCTGCCGCATTAATATTTCAAAATTAGCGCTTATGTAACCCGATCTTTTTAGCGAGGTGGCTGTTGATGCCGGAAGTAATCTGCCTGGGGATTATGGTAGCCGATTTAGTGGGCCGGCCGGTGCGCATAATACCGGAAAAAGGGAAGTTAACCCTGGTAGATGCCATGGAACTGCATACCGGCGGCTGCGCCGTCAATACCGGCCGCGCCTTGAGCAAGCTGGGTGTAAAGACGGGCGTCATTGGCAAATTAGGAGCCGACGCCCTGGGCGACTTTATCATCAAGGAACTGGAGGTTGCCGGTATCGATACCCGGGGCATCAGGCGGGCCGCAGGAGTCAATACTTCGGCGACCATGGTCATGGTCGGCGAAGACGGCGAACGCTCCTTTATTCACTATATCGGCGCCAATGCTACTTTGAGGCGGGAGGATATTGACTGGGAACTGGTAAAGGGCGCGCGCCTGCTGCACCTGGCCGGCAGTTTAGTAATGCCGGGTTTTGATGGTGAGCCGGCGGCCGAGGTGCTGAAAAGGGCGCAGGAGATGGGATGCCTTACCAGCATCGATACGGCCTGGGACGCCACCGGCCGCTGGCGGGAACTCATCGATCCTTGCCTGCCTTATACCGACATCTTTTTACCCAGCCTGGACGAGGCGCGGATGCTATCCGGCTATGAGGAACCTGAAGCGATAGCGGCCAGCTTCCTGCAGAGGGGGGTGAAGATAGTCGGCATCAAGATGGGTGCCGCCGGTTCTTATGTAGCTTCGGCCGGGGAAAGCTTTTTGATGCCGTCTTTTAAAGTAGAAGCCGTTGACGCTACCGGTGCGGGGGACGCCTTTGTGGCCGGTTTCCTGGCAGGGCTGGTGCGAGGCCTTGATTTAAAAGAAACGGCCCGCCTGGCCAACGCCGTCGGGGCTCTGGCCGTTACCGCCGTGGGTGCCTCCAGCGGCATTCGTGGCTGGGAAGAAACCAAGGAGTTTATTGCGGCAAATTACAATAACATCAACTGACAAAGGAGTCATAGTAGTATGCTTTATCCATTAAAATTTCGCCCCCATTTACGCTTTTATCCCTACGGCGGCTACCGCATTGCCCGTATGTTTGCCAAGGAGGATGTCCCCACTGACAGAACCGTAGCTGAAAGCTGGGAGATCAGCGCCTGTCCCGGGTCGGAGGGGATTATTAAGAACGGGCCCCTGGCAGGGTTAAACCTCCAGGAAGCGGTGGATAAATTCCAGGACGAACTGGTGGGGGAAGCGGTCTGGCAGCAATATGGAAATTACTTTCCCCTGTTAATCAAGTTTCTCGACTGTGCCAAGGACCTCCCGCCCCAGGTGCACCCCGATGACGAGTATGCCGCGCAGGTAAACCTGCCCTACCGGGGCAAGACCGAGGCCTGGTACGTCCTGGCTGCTGATGAAGGAGCCAGCCTTTGGTGCGGCAGCAAGCCGGGATTGACGGTGGAAGAGTTTCGCACTCTCATTGAGCAAGGCGATACCTTTGCTCCCATGAAAAAGGTGCCCAGCAAGGTGGGGGCTACCTACTTTATCCCCGGCGGCCATCTCCACGCCATCGGCGCCGGCAACTTTATCGTTGAAGTGCAGCAGAACAGCGACGCCATCTTCGCGTGGGATTGGCTGGATTGGGATTTTGACGAGGAACGGCGCAAGAACGATATCGAGCACAGCCTGAAGGCGGCCGTCATTCAGGATGGCGATCCCGAAGATATTACCCCTATCACTTTAGAAAAAGGGAAAAACCTCCATGAATATCTTTGCGCCTGCCGTTATTTTACCATGGAACGGTTGATCCTCAAGGAACTATGGACCGAAGGCGGGGATGCGCGGCGATTTACCGCCTTGATCCCGGTAGCAGGCCAGGGGCAGTTGAAGTACGACGGCGGAACAGAGCAGGTTAAAGCCGGGGAATCCCTGCTTTTACCAGCGAAAATGGGCGCCTGGACCCTGGAACCGGAAGGGGAATTGATTTTAATCCGTGCGCTGGTGCCGGTGGATTTGCGAGAGGATATCATACAGCCCCTGCGAGCGGCTGGGATAAACGATGAGAGAATAATATCCCTGGGTGGTTATGGCATCCAGAACGATCTGCGAGTGTTACTTCTACCAAAATAACATTATGAACCAACAATGTTATAGCGAGCTTGGATAAGGGTTGTTCGTTATGATGTCAGATGCTTCCTTCCAGGGGTATTTAATATAACTTTATTGCAAAGGAGGGGGATTATCACCTTTATAGCAGTGAAGCTATTATAATTAAGCATAACCGGTAGACGTGAGGGTAGAGGGTTTTGAATTTAAGTCAATTTTTATGGGAGGGGTTCAAATGAAACATTTCAAGAGTGTAAAAAAGATTTTAATATGGGCTATTGTGGCGGTTTTGGCTTTATTGTTAGTGGCATGTGGAGGATCCAAAACTGAAGGAACAAAAACTGAAGGTTCCTCATCTACCCAAACGGGACAAAAGTCATCTGGACCTGCAAAGATAACAGTTGCCGGAGTCGTCTTCCAGGAAGACCAGTTCATGAAGCTGTTGCAGAAAGGTTACCAGGATGCGGCCAAGGCAGCCGGAGTAGAGTGTTTAGTGAGCAATACAAATAATGACCAGGCTAAAGAGACGGAGTTAATCAATACCTATGTTGCTCAGAAAGTCAGCGGTCTTGCCATAGCTCCCTTGAGTGCCGATGCTTCGGTGGCCGCCCTTAAAAAAGCCGATGAGCAAGGAATGAAGATTGCTGTCTCCAATATAAATTTAAACAATGCTCCATTCATCGTAGGTGGCTATACTTCAGACAACAAGGAGCTGGGCAGGCGTACAGGTCAGGAAGCCGTTAAGTTTATCCAAGAAAAACTGGGCGGAAAAGCTAAAATAGCTATTATTCAGTTTAAATCTCTTCTTCCTGAGCAGAGCGGTGACCGCACCAGTGGATTCCTAGAAGAAGTCAAGAAGCTACCCGGTGTGGAAATTGTGGCAGATCAAGATGCCTGGCTGCAGGATAAAGCGGTACAGGTAGCAGGCGATATTATCACCGCCCATCCCGACGTCAACATCATCTGGGCTGCTAATGAAGGCGGCACCATAGGCGCCACCATGGCAGTCCAAAATGCCGGTAAAGCTGGCAAGATATTTACCTTCGGAACGGATGCCAGTGAGCAGCTAGTAGCCATGTTAAAAGACCCCGCCAACATACTGCAAGCTGTAACGGGCCAAGACCCATATACTATGGGTTACAAAACCATGGAGACCCTCATAAAAGCTATTAAGGGTGAAGATGTAAGCAGTACAAAAGGGAAATGCATTACAGTCCCCGGTGTGGTTTTAAGCCGTGCAAATCCCGATGGCATAGCCAAATTTGAAGCCGATCTAAAGGCAAAAATGGGTAAATAAAATATGAATGGTGGGGATTTGCGATTTGCAAATCCCCACCTATAAAAATGCGAGGTAAAATGTCATGAGCATTTTACAGACACGTAACGTCACGAAGATATATCCGGGCACCATAGCCTTAGATAACGTATCCATATCTTTTGAAAGCGGTAAAGTACACGCATTAGCCGGCAAAAATGGTTCCGGAAAATCCACCTTAGTAAAGATATTTTCTGGAGCAATAGAACCCACCAGTGGTGAAATTTTGATAGATGGTATCCCCATTAAATTTAACGATCCGGCAGAAGCTTTTTTAAAGGGTATAGCCACCGTATACCAAGAACTTAGCCTCATACCGGGCCTTACAGTAGCCGAAAACATCTTCATGGGAAGATTGCCCATGAAAGGAAGATTTGTAGATTGGAAAAAGACTTACGCCATGGCAGAAGAACTCCTTGAAGAGATGAAAGTAGATATTTCCCCACAAGAAATAGTCTATAATCTAAGCATGTGGCAGCGGCAGATGATAGAGATCGTAAAAGCCATGAGCTTTAAACCCAAAGTATTACAATTGGATGAACCTACATCGGCTTTATCTTATAATGAAACGCAATCCCTCTTTAAAATGATAAGAGAACTTAAGAAAAAAGATGTTATTATAATATATATTTCCCACCGCCTCCAAGAACTTTGGGAGATAGCCGACACATGCACGGTTTTAAGAGACGGAAAACTAATAGGCACCATACCTATGGAAAATGCTACCCATGACCAAATAATAAAAATGATGTTTGGCGACGTAAAGATAAACACTAGACCTTCTGACCTCAAAATATCCGATGAGATAGTATTAGAAGTAAAAAACCTGACTCGCAAAAATCGATTTGAAAACGTATCCTTCCAACTCAAAAAGGGAGAAATTTTGGGGATAGCAGGCATGCTGGGCTCCGGAAGGACGGAAGTTTTAAAATCTATATTCGGTGCCGACCCCCTGGATAGCGGTGAAATAATAATAAACGGTAAACGTATAAGCGCGCCTGATCCTATAAAAATGAAAAAAGAAGGTCTTGCCCTGACTCCGGAAGATAGGAAAAACGAAGGGTTAAACCTCATAGGTTCAATCAAAGATAATCTATGTATCGCAAGTCTTGACTTAATAGCAAACGGTTCCTTTATAAACCCTAAAACAGAAAACAACTTCGCCAATCGTCAAGTAAAGGAGCTTGAAATAAAGGTAGCGGATATAGCCCACCTAGTATCCTCCCTTTCAGGAGGGAATCAGCAAAAAGTAGTAGTGGGTAAATGGTTAAATACGGATCCGAAAATAATATTCTTCGATGAACCTTCCCGGGGCATCGATGTAAATGCCAAGCAACAAATTTTTAAGATAATCTGGGAACAGTCAAGAAAGGGTGTATCCAGTGTCATAGTATCCTCGGAGCTAGAAGAACTCTTACAGATATGCCACAGAATACTTATTATGAGGCAAGGGCATATCATAGGAGAAGTAAAGCCGGAAGAAACTAATATCGAACAGCTATATTCACTATGTATGGGAGTGGAAAAGAATTGAAACTTGAAATGCGAAAAACAAACACAATAGATATAAGAAAAATATTAAATAGATACATGCTGGAATGCATCCTTTTAGTTATAAGTATAGCTATAGCTCTTATGGCACCGGGCTTTTTGACCCCCAGTAACTTGCTTAATATCTTGAGGAACATATCTTTACAGGGAGTTATAGCTTTTGGCATGACTATGGTAATTATAGCCGGAGAGATAGACCTATCTATAGGCTCCACCGTAGCCTTGACCGGTGTCATCATAGCCCTTACCTCAGGTGGCCTTGCCAAAGCCGGTATAATGCCCATGGAGACAGGAGTTATTGTAGGGATAATCTTAGCATTTATTATAGCTGCATTAGTAGGACTGTTTAATGGATGGCTCTTAACCACTTTTAAAATGCCGTCTTTTATCATCACATTGGCCATGCTGAACGCCATATATGGTGTAACAGCCATTATATCCAAAGGATTTCCTGTTACCACCCTTCCCAGATGGTACAACATGCTGGGGGCGGGTCAAATATTTTCCATACCCATACCTGCCATCATACTGCTTATAGTATTTGTAATAGTATCCGTCATAATGAACAGGACAAAATTTGGGAGATCAGTTTATGCAGTAGGTGGTAATCCTGAAGCCGCTCGTCTTTCAGGCATAAATGTGCGCCGGGTGAAAATCACGGTCATGATAGCTGTGCAGGTCCTGGCAGCCCTTGGCGGCACATTAGTATCATCCCAGGTTATGGCAGGCTCTTCTACCTTTGGCCGAGGTTGGGAGCTAAACGTCATCGCATCGGTCATTATCGGTGGTGCCAGCCTATTCGGCGGCATAGGCAAAGTATGGGGTACCTTCATTGGTCTTGCATTTCTAGGTGTATTGATAAACGGTATGACCCTATTGAATATCAATGAATACGTGCAATATGTGGTAAGAGGTTTGTTGATACTTATAGCGGTGCTCATAAACACCATGCAAACACAGATGAAGAAATAAGATAAAAAATATAGCGGCAGATAAAATGGCCGCTCATTAAAACAAAGGGTGACTTACATGCATACTATGACCCCTCTTCAGCGTTGCCTGGCCGCTCTCCGTTTTGAGGTCCCCGACCGGGTGCCGGTAGTACCCCAGTCCTTTATGGTGGCCTGCGCTACAGCCGGGTACAAAATCGGCGAGATCAATAAAAGTGGCAAGCTCATGGCCGAAACGCACCTCATATGCCAGGCAAAATACGGCTACGACGGCGTCGTCATCGATATAGATGATGCCACCCTGGCGGAGGCCTGCGGCGCCAGAGTTATCTGGCGCGAAAATGATGTGGCTATAGTTGATGAAGAAGATGTGGTTTTAAAGGACCTGCGGCAGATTGACGACCTCCCCTTGCCCGATCCCTACAGTTCCGGGCGCCTGCCGGAATGGCTGGAGGCCACACGGATTTTGCGGGAAAAAATCGGCGACCATGTTTTCATTATGGGTCGGGCCGATCAGGGTCCCTTTGACCTGGCCTGCCTCCTCCGGGGAGCGCAGCAGTTTATGATTGACCTGGTAACCGAACCGCCGGAACTCATCTGGAAGGTACTGGACTACTGCCGGCGGGCCGGGACGCTTTTTGCCAAGGCCCAGAAGGATGCCGGGGCCCACGCCACTTCCATTGGCGATTCCTTTGCCGGCCCCAACCTCATTTCCCCGGCCATGTTCCGCCAGTTCGCCCTGGAGCATGAGATTATCATGACAAAAGAAGTTCAGGATTACGGCATCCCTTTCTCCATTCATATTTGTGGTGATACGACGGCCATCCTGGAAGATATGGCATCTACCGGCGCCCAGATACTGGAGCTTGACTGGCAGGTCGATATGGGCTATGCCAAACGAGTAGTTGGTAATCGGGCCGTTCTTATGGGTAATATCAATCCCAGCGATCCTCTGGTCTGGGGCACACCGGAAGCTATTGAAGCCCAGGCGAAGAATATCATTGAGGCCACCGGGGGTATTGGTCTTTTCCTGAGTTCGGGCTGTGCCATGGGCTACAATACACCGGAGGCCAATATGCGGGCCTTGTGTGAGGCCGGTAAAAAGTATGGTAGCTATGAACGTTTAATGGAGTTGCAGGAGAAAAGGAGTAAGGCTTAATGGCATACCTTTTTGAGCGGGAGTTTACCCGCCGGGATATCCGGCGCTATTTTGGCAGCCTGGAACAGGTGGCCGGCATCCGCCCCTTTATTTACAGCGAGGGGCGGGCTGAGGGCCTCAAGGCGGTTGAGGTCAGGACGGGAAGCGGTTTCAGGTTTGTCGTCCTGCTGGGGCGGGGTCTGGATATCGGCCTGGCCGAGTACCGGGGCCTGCCTCTGGCTTTTCGCTCGGCCGTGGGAGAGAGCGGCCCCCAGTATTTCGAACCGGCCGGCCTGGGATGGTTGAGGAATTTTGGCGGCGGCCTTCTGGTTACCTGCGGCCTCACCTACCTGGGCTCTCCCTGCCATGATGCCGGGGAAGAATTAGGTCTCCATGGCCGCATTAATAACATACCGGCCGAGGAGGTTGGCACCGCCACCAGCTGGGAAGGAGACGAGTGTACCTTTACCGTCAGGGGTAAAATTCGGGAGGCGAGGACCCTGTACGGCCCCAACATGGTCCTGGAAAGGACCATCCGGGCGCGCCTGGGGGAGAACCGCCTGTTTATCCACGACTTGGTCACCAATGAAGGATGGCAACCGGCGCCCCATATGATTCTTTATCACATCAATCTGGGTTATCCCGTCCTCGATGCCGGTACCGAACTGCTGGCTGCCAGCCGGGAGGTAAAACCCCGGGACGAAGTGGCCGCCCGGGGGTTAGCTTCTTACCGCATTTACCAGGGCCCGACGCCTGGGTTCCCCGATACTGTCTTTTATCACGACCTCCTGCCTGACGCCAGAGGCTGGTGCCAGGCCGCCCTGGTCAACCGCCGGCGAAACCTGGGTGTTTATGTCCGTTATGAACGCCAGAACCTGCCCAACTTTATCCAGTGGAAGTTTACCGGCGAAGGCGACTACGTGGCCGGCCTGGAACCGGCCAACTGCCTGGTGGAGGGGCGGGCTAGAGAACGGCAACGAGGCACCCTGGTGTACCTGGCCCCGAGCGAGGCCCGGGAATACCGCCTGGAGATTGGCGTCCTGACCACGGCAGAGGAAATAGACGCCTTTGCCAGGGCGCTGCCGGCTGTTTCATAGGGGCGGAAACAGGATTAGAGGATCGGGCAGGTGGGGAGAAAACGAGGGGCACGTGGTGTTTTTGTAAACAGCGGTAAGTACTATTGAAGTCACGGAATTAACGGCAGCTGTTCAGGCGGCCAGGTACGGCCGCCTAGGTGGCTGGTATTAAGTTCCCGGGTTATGAACTTTCAAGGGGCAAGGGTACAAGATAGTCATGGCACACTTCAGCGGCGAAGGTGATGGTGTAACTGTGGCCCTGGAGGCCGCCGTGGAGGCAGCCTGATGAGCAAATGGCGTTTATGCCTCGCTAGTCCTCCCCAAACACATGAAGAATTGGACAAGCTATTGTACCGTAAAAAGAAGGACAATGTTGACTGGAAGAGAGGTAGCACTAAATGCCGCTCATGAGTTTAAAAGAAGTCCTGGCTGACGCCGACCGGCGCCATTACGGTGTGGGAGCCTTTAATGTCCTTAATATCGAGATGTTGAACGCCATAATAAGGGCAGCTGAGGAAGAACAGGCGCCGGTAATCCTGGCTTTTGCCGAGGGGCATCAGAAATATATCGCCATGGAAACCATTGCCCCTCTTATGCTTAAGGCCGCCCGGGAAGCCACGGTGCCGGTGGTGGTTCATTACGACCACGGCCGGCAGTTTGAAAACATTATCAAGATCATGCATTACGGTTTTACCTCGGTAATGTTTGACGGCTCGACGCTGCCCTATGAAGAGAATGTCCGCCGCACCCAGGAAGTGGTGCGGATCGCCAGGATCCTGGGCGTTTCCGTGGAAGCCGAACTGGGGCATGTCGGCGGGGCGGAAGGCGTCCCGGGTGGGGAAGATGATCCGCAAGCATGTTATACTGATGTCAACCAGGCGGCCGATTTCGTGGCCCGTACCGGCGTCGATGCTCTGGCGGTAGCCATTGGTACCGCCCACGGGGTATACCGAACCCGTCCAAAGCTCGATTTGGAGCGCCTGGCGGCTATCAAAAACCGGGTGGGAATCCCCCTCGTCCTCCACGGCGGTTCGGGGTTGAGGGACGACGATTTTCGCCAGGCCATCGCCCGGGGGATTAATAAGATCAATATTTTTACGGATATCTCCCTGGCAGCGACGCGCCGGATAATAGCGATGCTGGGCGATAAAGATATCCCCGGTAGTGCTGGTGTGGTGCCGTATCAGGGGAGCGACTTATTAGAGGGTGATTTTATCCAAAACGCCTCGCTTACTGGTTACCAGGATTTAATGCTGGCCGTCACTGCGGCAGTGAAAGAGGAAGTAAAGGGGAAAATACGCCTTTTCGGCAGTAATGGGAAGGTTGCAGGTCCGGCCCCACCCCATGCCCGGCAGCCAGGGCGTTGGCCAAGTCTTTGAGGGCAGCTTGATACAGCAATTATCAGGGGCTTTGGCATCCAGGACGCTACTCCCTGCCAACCTGCCAAAGGGGTTAGCAAGAGGGCCAAAGTAACAGTAAGTTTCAAGAGTAGGGTTTTAAAGTTAATAATCCTTCCACAGGCTCAAAGTGCTTTGTATTCCTCGTCACCAGGGGAGCTCTCAGGTCTAAAGCGGTACTGGCAATAATGGCATCTACCGGGGCAAGTCCATGCGCTCTGTATTTTCGCAAAAGCTCTCCGGCACGCCGGGCAATATTAGACGATACGGGAATGGCATTAAAACGCTGAAGCAGACTCTCTACCTGCTCTTTTTCACCTTTTTGAGGCATAGTGCCAGCCAGTAATTACATTTCCGTAAGTACAGATATATGGCCTGTAAACTCACCCTGAAAGATACGCGATAAAAAATCAGTAGCCGGCTGAAAGCCCCGAAGGTGATCAATGAGAATATCAGAGTCAATTATAATGCTATTCATCGAGTAATTCCTCCAGGCGCCGGCGATCTGACTGACGTAATTCTCGGATGAAACTTTCATTAATATCAGTTCTATCTTTCCATAAACCAGCTGTAGCTTTAAGTATATCTTCGCTTGTACCCTGGTTGCTAGTTAAGGCCTTCTTTTTTACCTCAAGTATAATATGGTTTTCCCCGAACGCTTTGACCAGCAGGGCATCACCAGTATGAATTTTTAACTGGCGGCGAATCTCTGAAGGTATGGTTATTTGTCCTTTGGAAGAAATGCGTGTTTCCATAAGCGATATCCCTCCTTTACCAACCCCTTTAGTCGCCATAGTCTATCATACCTAGTAAAGCAATGTCAAGAAAGGTAGGCGGCTATGGTCCGGCAAAAATTCTATCATCCTGGAGGAAGGAATTCATTGCAAACAAAAAACCTGGACGTCGTCTCTGTAGGCGAGATTTTAATCGATTTTGTTGGCAAACAGAGCAACTGCCCCCTCGCGGAAGTGACCGATTTCCACCGCGCCGCCGGCGGCGGGCCGGCCAATGTGGCCGTTGGGGTGGCCCGCCTGGGGGGACGGGCCGGTTTCATCGGCAAGGTGGGCCGGGACGCTTTCGGAGACCATTTGCAGAAGGTCCTGGAGGAGAACGGCGTGGATACCCGCGGCCTGCTGCGCGATGACGCGGCCAACACCACCCTGGTCTTTGTGGCCCTGAACGAGAGGGCGGTGCCGGAGTTTGTTTTCTTCCGGCACGGTACGGCAGATACCAGGCTCGACCCCGCCGAGTTGCCGCAAAAGGTGCTTGCGGACACCCGCATCCTCCACTTCAGCTCTGTATCTCTGGCGGTGGAACCGGCCAGGAGCGCCACCCTGGAGGCGGTGCGGCTGGCCAGGGCGGCCGGAGCGATCATATCCTTTGACCCCAATCTGCGCCTTTCCCTCTGGCCGGACGCCGCAAAAGCCAGGCAGGAGCTTCTAGAAGCGGTAAAACTGGCCGACATAGTCAAGCTGAATGACGGGGAACTGCGCTTTTTATTAGGTGCGAAAGCAGAAACACTGGCCGCCGGGGCCATGGCCCTGCTGGCCAGGGGCCCTCGCCTGGTAGCTGTCACCTTAGGGGAGCATGGCGCTTTGCTGGCCGGGAAAGAAAATAAAATTCAACTGCCGGCCTTACCGGTACATGTTGTCGATACTACCGGCGCCGGTGATGCCTTTATGGCCGGCATGCTGGTGGTGCTGGCTGAAGCCATTCAGCAGGGGATGGACCCCGGGGTCCTGGATTCAGCCTGGCTGGAGCGGCTGGGTCGCTGGGGCAATGCCGCCGCGGCCCTTACCTGCACCCGCCCCGGGGTAATGCCGGCTTTGCCTAGAAGAGGAGAGGTGGAAAAATTAGCATCGCAAGGAACGGGTAATGGTATTAGCAGGAAAGAAAACTAAATGGGCATAGGCAGTTTTACACCTTTTTCCCGGCCAGAAACTCTTCCAGCCGGTCCAGGCCTTCTTTGATGTTTTCCAGGGAATTGGCGTAGGAAATACGTAAGTATCCTTCGCAGTTGCGGCCGAAGTCGATGCCCGGGGTGACGGCTACCCGGGCTTTTTCTAATATTTCAAAGGCGAAGGAATAGGAAGCGCCGGTATATTTCTTGACGTTGGCCAGGGCGTAGAAGGCGCCGGTAGGCTCGACCCGGGTGGCGAGGCCCATGGCTTTGAGGCGGCTCAACAGGTAACGGCGGCGCTCGTCGTAAGTAGCGACCATGTGCGCCACGTGTTCGTCGCATTCCCGCAGGGCAGCGATGCCGGCGGCTTGGACGAAGGAACCGGCGCAGATAAAGAGGTTCTGCTGCAGCTTTTGTAAAGGGCGGACGAACTCCGGCGGCGCGATAACGTAACCCAGGCGCCAGCCGGTCATGGCGTAGAGCTTGGAAAACCCGTTGATGACAAAGGCCCTGTCGGTAAACTCCAGGATGGTATGCTCCCGGCCTTCGTAAACCAGGCCGTGGTAGATTTCGTCGGCAATGATGTAGGGTCCCAGGCCGGCCAGGGCTGCTAATTCGGCCGCCGTAAAGACGGCGCCGGTGGGATTGGCGGGAGAATTGATAAGAATAGCCTTGGTCCTGGGGCTAATACTCGCCAGGACAGGGGGAAGGCGGTACTTGAAGCCGTCTTCTTCTTGTACCGGGATAAAGACCGGCTGCCCGCCGGCGTAACGGATAAAATTGGGGTAGCAGGCATAGTAGGGATCGGGGAGGATGACCTCGTCCCCCTGCTCCAGGAGGACGCTAAAGGTCAGGAGCATGGCCGGCGAGGTGCCGGAAGTGACGACGATCTGGTCAGGCGAAATATTGACCCCGTATTTCCGCTGGTAATAGCGGGCTATTTCTTCCCGCAGCTCCGGCTTGCCCAGGCTGTGGGTGTAGTGGGTGTCACCGTCACGCAGGGCCCGCCGGGCGGCTTCTTTGATGGGTTCAGGAGTGTCAAAATCAGGTTCGCCGATTTCCAGGTGGATGATGTTCTCACCCCGGGCTTCCATTTCTTTGGCCTTTTCGAGGATGTCCATGACGATAAAGGGCGGCATTTCCCGGGCCCTGGCGGCAATATCTTTTCTCCTGTCAGGCATATACTTCCCTGCTTCTTTATATTCTTTATAATAATGGGCAGTGTTAACGTTTTTTCGCCACGGGAAAGCAGAAATCCTGCCCGCTAATATATCATTCGCTAATATTTTCAAATCCCTGCTCAAAAAAATGCCTGTCAAAAGCAAATGCCTTTTTAATACCCAGTTTACGCATCACAGCAAAGCTAACGGCATCTACCAGGCTCAAATTTCTCCTGTTGGCGGTCAAAACGGCATTGGCACCCCACTGGTGCAACTCGGCGTCAATCCATTCTACTTGCAGCAGGGGAAGAATATCTTCGTGAAATACCCGCAAAGCTTCCATCCCCAGCCGCCGCTGTACGAGGGCATATGTTTCTACGAGAACGTAACTGCTGCAAATCATCGGAACACCGCTGGTTAAAAGATTTTCCCATATTTTTTTGGCAGCGGCATGATTCTCATCGTCAGCATCGAGGATGGCTAAAAAAGCTGAAGTATCAAGATAAACATTCATTCTGCAAAAGCCCCCGTTAAATAGGCATCATGGTTGCGAGACAGGTCCTTAACACCGGAACGGAAACGTCCTGCTGCCTTTATAGCCCTCTGAATTCGTTCTTTTTGGTCACGATTGCTGCCCGCCAGGACCTGATCGACGCCGAGCCGGATTAATTCCGCCATGGATATTTTTTTAACAGCAGCCATTTTTTTCAGGGCATGATATTGTTCTTCCGTGAGCTGGATTTGCGTACGGATCATTTGTTATGTCATCCCTCCAATAATGATTAAATGTAAGCATAATAATGTTATCATGATGATAACATCTTGACAAGGGGTAGCGCAGGTGTTACCATTTACGCGTCTATTTAGCTATTTGTAGATACTGGCGAATCCATTGTGGTATAATAATTTTTGGTGAAGAAAAAGTGGCCAGAGAACTAACGGAAATAATCAAAAAGCGTTATAACCGCACGGCGCTTTTTTATGATTGGATGGACCGGATGATCCCCAAAGAATGGCGCCGGCGGGTGTGGCAGGAAGCCCGGGGTCGGGTGCTGGAAGTTGGGGTAGGTACAGGAGCCAATTTCCCATTTTACCCACCCGGATGCCGGGTGACGGCCATTGATTTCAGCCCCGGGATGCTGGCCCGGGCCAGGCAAAAGCTCCATCTGGCCGGGGCACCGGTGGATTTAAAAGAAATGGATGTCCAGCACCTGGAATTTGGAGACGCCAGTTTTGACACGGTGGTAGCTACCTGCGTTTTTTGTACAGTACCCGATCCGGTGCAGGGGCTGAAGGAAGTACGCCGGGTCTGCCGCCCCGATGGCAGGATCATCCTCCTGGAGCATGTGCGCAGTGAGCACTGGTTCCTCGGCCCCTTGATGGATGCCTTGAACCCGCTGTTCCTGTATCTAATCGGGTCCAACATTAACCGCCGTACAGTGGCCAACGTCAGTAGAGCCGGTATCGAGATCGATCGGGAGGATGATCTGGCGGGAAAGATCGTTAAATTAATTGTCGGGCATCCCCGGGAAATTTAAAGTTTTGCCGGCAGCTTTCTTTAAGAGTTTGTTAAAATATCTCTTTCACCCTTGCGCTCCTGGCCACGGTATGCTAATATATTTTACAAATTAATTGATGCCAAAGCGATGAGGGGGAGTGTCGGCGGCCCACTCCGGTAGGCGAGAGAGCTGGTGGCCGGTGGGAACCAGCCCGGAGGCTGTCGAGAGGCACCCCTGAGTACCCGGCGAGAAATCCTGGATAAGGAAGAAGCCGGGGCGGTCATGTCCGTTACGCATGCAGAGGGGGCCAGGTTATGGCGTTTCTAACCTGGTCAATTAGGGTGGCACCGCGGGTGAAACTCTCGTCCCTTGCAAAAGGGGCGAGAGTTTTTATTTTGAGCTGGTTAAAAAAGGCAGGTGACCTGGGGGTTATGGCAATTTTCAAAGCCTTTTGCTGACGTTCTTAACCCTTTAGCTTAATATAGTAAGGCTTTATGATAACTGCTTTTACCGACAAAATAACAGGAAAGGGTGTTCTCCATGACTGACAAGCAAATTTTACTTCTCCCCGGGCCGACGCCGGTACCGCCCCAGGTGGCCCTGGCCATGGCGCGGCCGGCTATAAACCACCGCGGCCCGGAGTTCAAAGCCCTGTGGGAAGAAGTAACGGAAGGGTTAAAGGATGTCTTCCAGACCCGTTCCGAGGTGGTCATTTTAACGGCTTCGGGTACCGGCGGCATGGAAGCGGCCGTAGCCAACCTCATTTCCCCCGGGGAAAAGGTGCTGGCCGTAACCGTTGGCGCCTTTGGCGAGCGTTTCATTCAGATTTGCCGTGCCTTCGGTGTTGAAACGGAGGTTATGGCCTTCCCGTACGGGCAGGCGGCAGACCCTCGGGCCATAGCCAGGCGCCTGGAAGCTGATACAGAACATAAGATCAAGGCCATTCTAGTCCAGCATAATGAGACCTCGACCGGGGTTTTAAATGACATCCAGGCCATCAGCCGTGCCCGGGGAAGTCACCCGGCCCTGCTCATTGTAGACAGCATCAGCGGCCTGGTAGCAGCTGATTTACCTATGGACGCCTGGCATATTGATGTGGTCATCGCCGGTTCCCAGAAAGCGTTCATGTTACCTCCGGGATTAACCATGCTGGCTGTTAGCGAACGCGCCTGGCAGGCGGCGGAGAAGTGCACCAACCATCGTTTTTACCTGGATATTAAAAAGGCGAGAAATTCGGGGTTAAAGGGGCAGACGCCCTTTACACCGGCTGTCCCCCTGCTCTACGGTCTACAGGAATCCTTGCGTCTCCTGAAGACGGAAACCCTGGCCGGCAGCTTTGCCCGCCACGCCCTGATGCGGGATATGGTAAGAGCTGGGGTCCGTGCCCTGGGACTGAAGCTCCTGGCCGACGATACAGTAGCCTCGCCGGCAGTGACGGCCATCTGTGTACCAGAGGGCATGAAACCGGCAGATATCATCGCCCCCTTGCGAGAAAAATATGGCGTGGTCGTGGCCGGAGGGCAGGGTGACGTTAAGGACAGGGTATTCCGCATCGGTCATTTGGGCTATGTAAGTTTCAGCGATATCCTGGCCGGCCTGGCTGCCCTGGAAAATGTCCTCATTGATGCCGGTGTACCGGTGACCCGGGGCGCGGCAGTAGCCGCAGCCGGGGCTATATTAAGCGAAGGAATGCCTGTGGGCGTGGAAACCCTGGCCAGCTAGGAGCGCAGCCATTTCCGAGGGAGGGGATAACCAAAATGCACGTTTTAGCCCTGGACGGTATCGACGAACGCGGCCTGGCTATCCTCCGGGAGGCGGGCCTGGAAGTTACGGCCGCCGGTAAAATGAATGAAGAAGAACTCAAAGACGCTATCCGTGACAGTGAAGCCTTAATCGTCCGCAGTGCAACAAAGGTAACGGCGGCGGCCATCAACGCTGCCAAAAAGTTAAAGATTATCGGCCGGGCCGGGGTGGGCACCGATAATATCGATGTCACCGCTGCAACTGAAAGGGGTATCGTAGTGGTTAATGCCCCTGAGGGCAACACCGTTGCGGCTGCCGAGCATACCATCGCTATGATGCTGGCCCTGGCCCGCAACATACCCCAAGCCAATGCCACCTTAAAGCAGGGTATTTGGGAGAAGAAAAAATATGTAGGCGTTGAGCTGCGGGGTAAAACCCTGGGGGTTATCGGCCTGGGCAAAATCGGCCGCGAGGTGGCCCGCCGCGCCCGGGGCATGGAAATGAAAGTTATGGCTTATGATCCCTACATTGATCCGGAACAGGCCACGCGTCTTGAGGTCGAACTGGCTTCCCTGGAAACGGTACTGCAAGCCGCCGACTTTGTAACCGTCCACCTGCCCCTGACCAAGGAGACCCGGCACCTTCTGGGCCGGGAGGAACTGAAACTCTTGAAACCCGGGGCGCGGGTGTTGAATGTGGCCCGGGGAGGCATTATTGACGAGGCAGCCCTTTATGAAGCTTTAAAAGCCGGGCGGCTGGCCGGGGCGGCCCTGGACGTCTTTGAGGAAGAGCCGTTAAAGGCCAGCCCTCTGCTGGAACTGGACAACGTCATTGTTACCCCCCATCTTGGTGCTTCGACGGAGGAAGCCCAGGTAGCCGTAGCAGTTGAGGTTGCTCACGATGTAGTGCGCTGCCTTAAGGGAGAACCGGTTTTGAACGCCGTTAATATTCCGGTGGTACGGGGCCATGTAGCCGAGGTTTTAAGGCCCTACCTGCAATTAGCCGAAAAGCTGGGGAGTTTCCTGGCCCAGCTCATGGAGAGTCCCATAATTGCGGCAGAGATCAGCTGCAATGGCGAGCTGGCCCAGTATGACCTGGCGCCCCTGACCAGCTCCTTCTTGAAAGGGTTGCTGCGCCCCCTCCTGGCCGATGCCGTTAACTATGTCAATGCGCCCCTGGTGGCGAAAAAGCGGGGCATACGCATCCGGGAAAAGAAGAGCCGGGAGATGGAATACTTTGCAAATCTCATCAGCGTTAAGGTCGAGGGGCGGCGGGAGAGCCACCGCCTGGCCGGGACCGTCAACCAGGCCGGGGAACCCCGCCTGGTAAACCTGGACGGTTATAGCATCGACGCCAGCCCGGCAGGGCACATGCTGGTCGTACCCCACCTGGACCGGCCGCGTATAATCGGCCCGGTAGGCCTGGCCATAGGGGATCATAAAGTAAATATCGCCGCCATGCAGGTGGGGCGGCAGGAAATAGGCGGCGAAGCCGTCATGCTTATAAGCGTTGATTCCGAGGTGCCGCGGGAAGCACTGCAGGCCATTCGCCAGGTGGACGGCGTCCTTGATGTACGCTATATTTACCTTTAAGTTTCTTATGGGGGCGGTAACGCCCCTTAAGTTTTTTTACAGCAGGTTTGCCCCGGAACTTTAATCGTGGCATAATAGTGGCAGGATTATCCACACTAACCGGATGAAAGGGGAGTGGTATTTTGCTGGATATTAAACTAATTCGCCAGGAACCGGAAAGGGTGGCTGAAGCCCTGGCCCGCCGGGGCTTGAAGGCCGGGCTGGAGCACTTTTTAGCCCTTGATGCCCGGCGACGGAACCTCCTGGTTGAGGCCGAGGGACTGAAGAATAAACGCAACCAGGTATCGGCCGAAGTGGCCCGCCTTAAGAAAAAGGGCCAGGACGCAACGGAGTTAATTGCCGCCATGCGTGAGGTAAGCGACCGCATTAAAGAACTGGATGCGGCCATTCGCGCTGTGGAAGGCGAGCTCCAGCAGGAGATATTAAGGATTCCCAATATACCCCATGATTCCGTACCCGACGGCTTGAGCGACGCTGATAACAAGCCGGTGCGCCACTGGGGCGAGCTGCCCCGCTTTGATTTTGAGCCGCGGCCGCACTGGGAAATAGGGGAACGGCTGGGGATCCTCGATTTTGAGCGCGGCAGCAAGGTGGCCGGAGCGCGTTTTGTTTTTTACCGCGGCGCCGGAGCGCGCCTGGAGAGGGCCCTGATTAATTTTATGCTGGACCTCCATACCATCAAGCACGGTTATACGGAAATTTTCCCGCCATACCTCGTCAACAGCGCCAGCATGCTGGGTACCGGCCAGCTGCCCAAATTTGCTGAGGATATGTTTCATGTCGAGGGTACGGATTATTATTTAATACCGACGGCTGAGGTACCGGTCACCAATCTATATCAGGGGGAAATCCTCAACGGCGATTTATTACCCATCTACCATGTGGCCTACAGCGCCTGTTTCCGGGCCGAAGCCGGCGCAGCCGGGCGGGATACCAGGGGCCTCATCCGCCAGCACCAGTTTAACAAGGTAGAACTGGTTAAATTCACCAGGCCGGAGGATTCGTATGAAGAACTGGAGAAATTGACGCGGGATGCGGAAGAGGTCCTGCAGCTCCTGGGCCTTCCCTATCGGGTGGTGGTCCTCTGCGCTGGCGACCTGGGCTTTTCAGCGGCCAAGACCTATGATCTGGAGGTATGGTTCCCCAGCGCCGGTACCTACCGGGAGATTTCCTCCTGCAGTAACTTTGAGGACTTCCAGGCCCGGCGGGCCGACATCCGCTTCCGGCCCGGCCCCAAGGAAAAACCCCGCTTTGTCCATACCTTGAACGGCTCCGGGGTGGCCGTGGGGCGGACGGTGGCCGCCATTCTGGAGAACTATCAGCAGGAGGATGGTACGGTACTTATCCCCAAAGCGTTAAGACCATATATGGGTGGCCTGGAAGCCATCCGGCCGGAGCAAGGATCAGGGGCATGAACCCATCCCTCCACTTCCTAACCAGGGAAAACTGGTACTGGAATTTACTATTTTTCCTCTACGGCCTGTCGTTCTTCCTCATGGGCTTTGGCATCCTTCTCCAGGCCCGGCGGGGCAGCAACCTGCACCTGGGACGGCGTTTGCCATGGCTGGCTGTCTTTGGGCTTTTACACGGGCTGGTGGAGTGGGGCTATATTTTCATTCCGACTGCCGCAGTTGCTGAAGGCTGGCAGACTCTCAGGGGGGTTCTCTTTAACGGCGGCCATGCCCTGCTCCTGGCTTTATCCTACCTTTTTCTGCTGGTCTTCGGCGTTGATCTCCTGGCGGATACCAGGAACTGGCCGGCCCGGTTAAGGCTTTTACCCTTTACCTGTTTCGGGATATGGTTGCTGTTTGCCGTGTTTACTTTTCCCCGCCAGAAAACAGCGCTTGATGCGTGGATGATCTTAATAGAAATCGCGGCGCGCTATTTGCTGGCGGTCCCGGGAGCGGCGGCGAGCGGGCTGGCCATCCTGGCCCAGGGGGATGAACTGCAACATTTTAAGCGCAAATCTCTGCAATTCTTCGTGAACGGCTCTGCCGCGGCCTTATTTCTTTATGCCCTGGGCGGGGGATTGATTGTACCGCCGGCGGCTTTTTTCCCGGCCAATTTTCTCAATACGGACCTGTTGCTGCGCTTAGGCCTGCCGGCGCCGGCGTTGCGCATCCTCAGCAGTATCCTGGTTGCCTTTTTTATCTTTCGTCTTCTGGATGTTTATGATGCCGAGGAACAGCACTACCGGGAGATCGTCAGGGAACGGGAGATGATTTGGCGGGAAAGGGAAAAAATCCGGCGTGATCTTCATGATGGGGTTATCCAGTCCATCTACGGCCTGGCCCTGGGTCTGGAACACAGCCGTACCCTGCTGGCGGAAAACCCGGCGGCAGCTGCGGATAGGCTCGCGACCCTGTCGCAACAGGCAGAAAAGGTAATATCTGACCTGCGGGGGTATCTGGCCGGCCTGCACCTGGGCCGGGACCTGCCGGCCGACCCGGTGGCCCTGGTGAAAAAACTGGTGACAGACCTGGCCAGGAATAGTGATTTAAAGGTAAACTGGCACGTCCAGGAAAACGGACAGGCTTACCTGGATACTGACCAGCGGGATCACCTTTACCACATGATGATTGAGATTTTAAGTAATATTCGCCGTCATGCCCGGGCCAGCGAGGTATGGATCGGGATTGACCTGGGGGGCGGCGGTTTCAGGGTAAAGATTAAAGACAATGGAACCGGCTTCGATGCCACAGTCCCCACCATTGGGCAGGGCCTCAAGAACCTGAAGCAACGGGCGGCCCTGGCCGGGGGCTGGTTGGCAATTGAAAGCTCGCCCGGGCGGGGAACAACTATGACCTTCTGGCTGCCCTATGAGGGCGTTAGCGGGGGGAAAGTCCATGGCCATCCGCGTGGTGCTGGTAGATGATCACGCTGTAGTCCGGGAGGGGCTGCGGGCCCTCCTGGCCAGAGAAAAGGATATTGAGGTGGTAGGGGAAACCGGTAGTGCCGCTGAGTTATTAAACCTGGTTGATAAGGTGCGGCCGGAAGTAGTGGTCATGGACCTCCAGCTGGGCAACAACCAGAACGGGGTGGAGGCGACGCGGGCTTTATTGCGAAAATGGCCGGACCTCAAGGTTGTTATTTTAAGCATGTACGACGATCGCGAGCTAATCTTCCAGGCCCTGGAAGCGGGGGCCAGGGGCTATGTTTTAAAGCGGGCCGGGGTGGAGGAGCTAATCCAGGCCATTCGCCTGGCGGTCAAAGGTGAAGCCTTCCTCGATCCGCAGATTGCCCGGCAGGTTATCGACGGCCTGCAGCAGGGGTTTTCGGCAGCCAGGGAGGGTGATGCCGGGAAGGCCGAATTGACCGACCGGGAGATGGAGGTTCTCCGCCTGGCTGCCGAGGGTTTGACTAATGCGGAGATTGCCAGGCGTCTGTTTATCAGCGTCAAAACCGTCCAGGCCCACCGGGCCAACCTGATGCAAAAACTGGGTCTCCATGACCGGGTGGACCTGGTTAAGTATGCTATCAAAAAGGGCATTCTTAAACTGGAAGACGATTAGTTACGGTTTATAGGGCTTACAACCGAGGGGAAAATTAAGGTCGCGAACCTATGGGTTCTTTCTCTTCCCAGAGTTATAGTAAATATGCGAAGACTATCACGAAAGGGGAGAGAAAAGATGCTCACCTTACTGCGCGACCGGCGTTTAAGCGTTGTCTGGACCCTTTTGCGGATATGGCTGGGTTGGCAGTGGCTGGAGGCCGGCCTGCACAAGTTTAGTGATCCCAAATGGATGCAAACCGGTGAAGCCTTGAAAGGTTTCTGGGCCAAGGCCATCGGTGCTCTGCCGGGAAGCACGCCGGCTATTAAGTATGGCTGGTACGAAGCGTTTATTCGTTCCCTATACGATGGAGGCCACTACACCTGGTTTGCCAAGCTGGTTATAGCCGGCGAGGTTTTAACGGGCATTGCCCTCATTTTGGGAGCGGCAACCGTATTTGCCCTGAGTGTCGGTGCATTTATGAATCTTAATTTTATGCTCGCCGGAACCGCGAGCACCAATCCGGTGCTCTACACAGTGGCCATCATCCTGCTGCTGGCTGGAAGCTCGGCCTACTATTACGGTGTCGACCGGCCGGTTTTAACCTACCTGCAGCGTAGAAAGGAAAAAGCAGCAAACGAGCCATTAGTGGCAAGTAAATAAATCAAAAGTAAAGCCCCGGCATCTGTATGGGTGACCGGGGCTTTAGCTTCCATGCATTTTTACTAACATATGTTCGTCTTTACATTTTAAATTGACAGCAACGGCAAGGGTATGCTATACTATTCTTGCTAGTTATGGAGGGGTGTCCGAGCGGTTTAAGGAGCTGGTCTTGAAAACCAGTGATGCTCTTACGGGCACCGTGGGTTCGAATCCCACCCCCTCCGCCAGTAACAAAAGGAAGAAGGCGTGGAGAGATGGCCGAGTAGGTCGAAGGCGATCGCCTGCTAAGCGATTGTACGGGTATAAAACCTGTACCGTGGGTTCGAATCCCACTCTCTCCGCCACAGGATGCCGGCGCCGGAAGGCGCCGGTTTGACTTTACCTTTGGGGCGGGCCCGCCAGGTCCGCAGCCCTGTGGCAGGAGCCAGCGTAGATATGTGGTGTGTACCCTTGACTTGCTCCTGCATCTCTGGTACAATTAACTCTGCCGGTTGAAAAATTTGTGCGCCCGTAGCTCAACGGGATAGAGTAACTGGCTACGAACCAGGAGGTTGGGGGTTCGAGTCCCTCCGGGCGCGCCAGTTTTTATTCGTGCGTCTGTAGCTCAGGTGGATAGAGCAGCGGTTTCCTAAACCGCGTGCCGGGGGTTCGAGTCCCTCCAGGCGCACCAGAATACCAGCGAGGGGGTCCCGCGTGGACCACCATTTCTATATGGGGGAAGCCCTGGCTGAGGCAGAAAAGGCCTTTACCCTGGGAGAAATCCCCATCGGCGCTGTAGTAGTAGAAGGGGAGCGAATTATTGCCCGGGCCGGCAACCGGCGGGAAACGTGGGGCGACCCCACGGCCCACGCCGAGATTATCGCCTTGCGGGAAGCGGCCCGGGTACGGGGCAACTGGCGGTTGACGGGTATTACCCTGTACGTCACGCTGGAACCCTGTCCCATGTGTGCTGGTGCCCTGGTACAGGCCAGGGTAAAGAGGCTGGTTTATGGTGCCCCGGATTTACGCGCCGGGGCCGTAGATTCTGTAGTCAATCTGGTGGAAAATTCCAGTTTTAACCACCAGGTGGAGGTTATCTCCGGCATCCGTGAAGAGGAATGCCGGCAGTTATTAAAACGTTTTTTCCAGCAACTGCGGAGAGATGGCTGAGCTGGTTGAAGGCGCTCGACTCGAAATCGAGTAGGCGGCTGAAGAGGTCGCCTCGTGGGTTCGAATCCCACTCTCTCCGCCAGCAAAAGTTAATTAAGGGGTGTTGCCGTTATAAATGGCCTCCCCTTTTTATTAAATATCCTGGCATGCTCTTCTGAAGCGGCTTGCATTTGGCCGCGCTTCGCTGTATAATTTTTATATAAACAAACAACAGATTTGCGCGGAGAGATGGCTGAGTTGGTCGAAGGCGCTCGCCTGGAGAGCGAGTAGACGGGTCACAAACCCGTCTCGTGGGTTCGAATCCCACTCTCTCCGCCATTTTAATTTTATAGCTTTGACCGTGCTAGACGGGGAGGTAGCGGTGCCCTGTAGCCCGCAAACCGCTATAGCGGGGTCGAAGTCCCACTGGCGGGCCTGACCTGTGGGGTCCGGCCGGTGCAAGGGGCGAAGAGAGCCGGGTCCTGCGCGACGAGGACTCATGAACCCCGTCAGGTCCGGGAGGAAGCAGCGGTAAGTGAGCCCCCTCGGGTGCCGCGGGAGTGCCTGGTTGGAGTTACCTGCGCCGGTAACGCCCGGAGGCCATGTTCAACAGTGGGTGCACGGTCACCTAATGAGACAAGAAGGGATTATTCGAGCGGGGAATAATCCCTTTTTATATATTTATTCATTGCCTCCCCCAGAAAAAGAAGGTGAGGATCTTGGCCCAGTACCAGGCCCTGTACCGACAATGGCGGCCGCGCACCTTTGCCGAGGTAGTGGGGCAGGAACATGTTACCCGTACCCTGCTCAATGCCCTGCGCAACCATCGCCTGGTCCACGCCTACCTTTTCTGCGGTCCCCGGGGCACCGGGAAAACCAGTACTGCCAAAATCCTGGCCAAAGCCGTCAATTGCCAGTCGCCCCTGGAAGGAGAACCGTGCAATGAGTGCGCCAATTGCCGGCGCATCAATGCCGGTAACTCCCTGGATGTCCTGGAAATCGACGCTGCCTCCAACCGGGGCATCGACGAGATCCGTGAATTAATTGAAAAGATCCCCCTGGGGCCGGTAGAGGGCCGCTACAAGGTTTATATTATCGATGAAGTCCACATGCTGACGCCGGAGGCCTTTAATGCCCTGTTGAAAACCCTGGAAGAGCCTCCGGCCCATGCCCTTTTTATCCTGGCTACTACAGAGCCGCGTAAAGTACTACCGACCATTCTTTCCCGCTGCCAGCGTTTTGACTTTCGCCCCCTGACGGCAGCAGCCATCAGCGCGCGCCTGCAGCAGGTGGCGGCGGCCAATAACGTCCAGATCGAGGCGGCGGCCTTAAGCCTTTTGGCCCGCAAGGCTGCCGGGGGGTTACGCGACGCCTTAAGTCTTCTGGACCAGATCATATCAACCGGCGACCAGGAGATTATTACGGCCGAACAAGTGGCTGCAACCCTGGGTACGGCGCGCCTGGACACCCTCCTGGCCATAACTGATGCCCTGGCTGCCGGCGATGGGGCAAATATGCTGCGCCTGGTAGACACGGCCCTGCAAGCGGGGGTAGAACCCCAGCGGCTGCTGGAGGACCTGCTGGAGCATACCCGCAACCTCTTGCTATTGCATATGGATCCTCGGGCCGGAGAGTTTACCGGTCTCCTGCCGGAAGAAGTGGAACAGGTGGCGGCCCAGGCGCAAAAATTTACTCCCCGGCGCCTGCTGGACCTTATGGAACGGCTGCAGGAGGGTGGAGCGTCTCTGCGCTGGAACAGCCAGCCACGGGTTCTCGTGGAGATGGCCCTGGCTGGATTCCTGGTCGATCCTGGACCTTCACTGGACGACCTGGCCCGCCGGGTAGAGGAACTGGAAAAACGCCTGGCCGCCCTGGATAGCAGCGGGCGTGCAAAAGGGCAACTGCCTGAAATAAAACCCGGGGAAACACCGTACAGGCCCGGGCTTGCCGGCAGGAGCCAGCAAGTTCCGGAGACGACCGGCCAGAGAAAGGCGGAAGGCATGACTTTGCCTGGTAAAGGGGAGAACCATGCTTCCAGGATCCGGCCTGCAACCCGGCAGCAGGAAAAAGTTACGCCTGCCGGCTCTCCTCCATTAGAATTATTTACCGTCCAGGAGCGCTGGCCGGAGGTCCTGGCAGCGGCCCGCCGGGAAAGTGTCCACCTCCAGGCTTATTTACGGGCCGGGGAGCCGGTAGCTGTCACTGGGGACAGCCTGACCCTGGAAGTCAAAACGGATTTCCACCGCGGCATGCTGGAACAGGCCGCCAACCGACAGAAGGTGGAAGCAGTCCTGGCCAGGGTTTTCGGCCGGCCCCTCAAGCTCGTTATTACGGCGGGGAGGCCGCCTGTGGACGGGGTGAGCCAGGAAGTATTAGATAAGCTGGTAGAATATTTCGGCCCCGACAAAGTAGAGATCAAGGATTAAAAAGGAGGACTGTCAAGCCCGTGGGTATGAACAATATCAATAAGATGATGAAGCAGATGCAAAAGATGCAGGCCCAGATCGCCAAACTTCAGGACGAGCTGGGGGAAAAGACAGTGGAAGCAGCCGCCGGCGGCGGTGCCGTTGTGGCTACGGCTAACGGCCGCCAGGAAATTGTCAGTATTAAAATTGACCCGGCTGCCGTCGATCCTGAAGATGTGGAGATGCTCCAGGACCTGATCCTGGCGGCCGTCAACGAGGCCCTGCGCCAGTCCCAGGAAATGGCGGCCAGGGAAATGGGGAAAATTACCGGTAATATGCGGCTGCCGGGGTTTTAAAAGATGTTTTACCCGGAACCCCTGAACAAACTGATTGCGGCCCTGGGCAAACTGCCGGGAGTGGGACCTAAAACCGCCCAGCGCCTGGCCTTCTATCTTCTCAACGCCCCGGCGGCAGAGGCGGAAAATCTGGCAGCAGCCATCCTGGAGGCCCGCCGGAAGACCCATTATTGCTCTGTATGCGGCAACCTCACCGACCGCGATCCCTGCCTTCTGTGCACCGATCCGGAACGGGACCATACCATCATCTGCGTGGTGGAAGAGGCCAGGGACATAGTGGCCCTGGAAAAAACCCGCCAGTACCGGGGCTTATACCATGTTTTACAGGGGGCAATTTCGCCTGTAGACGGGATAGGTCCGGACCAGCTGCGGGTTAAAGAGCTTTTACGGCGCCTTCAGGGGGGGGAGGTCAAAGAAGTAGTCCTGGCCACCAATGCCGATGTGGAAGGAGAGGCCACGGCCCTTTATCTCGCCAGGCTGTTAAAACCCCTGGCCGTAAGGGTGACTCGCCTGGCCTACGGCCTGCCGGTGGGAAGCGACCTGGAATACGCCGATGAAATTACCCTGGCCCGGGCCTTCAACGGCCGCCACGAAATGGAATAAGAAGTAGGCAAGAAATTATTCCCAGCTGCATATTTTATAAGCAAACAGCAGTTGGGAGGTGGCCGCATGCAGGAGTGGGGCCTTGAGGGAAACCTGGAAGCGTTAGCCGAAGCTATCAGAGAAGCCAGGGAAGAATGGTGGGCTGCCCAGCGCTTTTTTGCCGAGGTAACGGAACCCGATCTGGTGGATCAGGCCATCTACCGGCTGGAAGCGGCGGAAAGGAAATATATGTACCTGTGGAAGCTAGTAAGGAGTGGTGGCCATGGGTGGTGATACCGTCCAGCTGATCCTGGCAGGTATTTTTTTACTGTTTCTTGTTTATCTCGTGGGCAGCATTGTATTAAAGCCCTTGAAGTGGATTTTTAAGATTATTGTTAACTCCTTCTTCGGACTTCTTCTCCTCTGGGCTTTTAACTTTTTTGGATCCAATTTTAACTTTTTCATCCCCCTGAACTGGGTTACTGTTTTAATCGCGGGTTTTCTGGGACTGCCAGGATTAATCCTGCTGATCTTTTTGCGCCTGGTCCTGGGGCCGTGAGGGTGGGGATACACCCGGGACGCCCCCAGCACCAGCAGTCCGGCTAAAGCCGGGCTTTTTTATTTTATAGACAGGATTGCAAAAGGGGGAGCCTTACCCGCAAGTATGCTATTGCAAGTATGCTATTCCTGCAGGAGCGCATACTAACTACCGGGGTGAAGAAAAGCGCGTATCGTCGAGGCTTACCTGGGTGAGTACGGCAGCGGCAAGTCGGAAAACGCTGTTAACCGGGCTGTTTTTTTACGGGAGCAGGGACGGCAGGTAACCCTGGCCGACCTGGATACCGTGGAACCGTGCTATACTTTGCGCCCCCTGAAACTCAAGCTGGAAGCCATGGGGATCGAGGTGCTGGCCTGGGAGACGCGGCAGGTGACCGGCTGGGGTGAGGCCGGGACGGTCCTACACCCGGCCGTCCGCTGGGCCCTTAATCGGCATGGGGACGTGATCATCGATGCCGGCTATGGCACGGCCGGGGCCGGTATGTTGCATTTACTGGAAGGAGCGGGGACGGTCCCCGATCTCCGGGCCCTGGCTGTGATCAATACTGCCCGCCCGGCGACGGCCACGGTTGAGGATATTATCGCCCACGTGCGCTCTTTAGGGCGGGTGGACGGCCTGCTCAACAACACCCACCTGGGGGAAGAGACAACGGTAGACCTCATCCAGGACGGGGCCAGGAAGGTAACTGCTGCGGCCCGGGAATTAAAACTCCCGGTAGTGGCCACGGCAGTAATGTTCGAGCTGGTCCCATTAATCGGCGAGCGCGATATTTGTGGTAACCCTGTCCGGGCAATCAAACGCTACATGCCCCTGGCATTCTGGTAGGGGTATTTTCACAGGGGGATTTTCGCAGGAACGGGGTGTAATTATGGCAACCAGGCCAGTTACGGGCGAGCAGCGGGCCTTCATGACCGGCAACGAGGTGGTGGCCTGGGCGGCCCTGGCCGCCGGGGCCGACATCATGTACGGCTACCCCATTACGCCGCAGAATGAAATCATGCACTACTGGACCCGGATGGCGCCCAAATATGAACGGGGCTTTCTCCAGACGGAAGATGAAATCGCGGCCGGTTTTGCTACTGTCGGGGGTGTCCTGGCAGGGAAACGGGCCTTTACGGCTACGGCCGGGCCGGGCAACGTCCTGATGCAGGAAGCCATGGCCATGGCCGAAATGATGCGCCTGCCCACGGTAGTGGTGGTAACCCAGCGGGGCGGTCCTTCGACGGCCACGGTCATCTATTCCCAGCAGGAGCTCAATCTGACCTGTTTCGGCGGCAATGGCGAGGGCTTGAGGATTGTTTATTCCCCGTCTTCCCATGATGAGCTGTTTCTTTATACCATTAAAGCCTTTAACAGCGCCTGGAAATATCGTTTCCCCACCTTTGTCCTGGGGGACGGGTATCAATCCAAAATGCGGGAACCGGTAACCATCTTCGACCCTGAAGCCCGGGGCATTACCATGGAACCGTGTCGCCCCATGGTGGGCCTGCCGGGCCTGCCTGGAGAAGAGCGCGACCCGGCCCACCTGCGCAATACCTATAACCTGGAAGATGAGCTTTATGAGGTGCTGATGACCGCCATAAAAGAGTATGAAGCCATAGCGCCGCAGGTGGTGGAGTGGGATACCTACGCCGTCGATGACGCCGAGTTGCTTATTATTGCCCACGGGGTTGTTTCCCGGGCCGCCCGGGCGGCCGTTGTTTCCCTGCGGGAAAGAGGTTTCAAGGCCGGCTATTTCCGGCCCGTAACCTTACGGCCCTTCCCGGCGGAAACCTTGAGGACCCTGGCAGCCCGGGCCCGCAACCTCCTGGTGGTCGAGTCGGCCTACGGCCAGCTAAAACGGCAGGTCCAGGCCGGCCTTTACGGCCTGGAGACGCCGGTCACCGGCTACCTGCGCCCGGGAATGGGGATTACGCCGGAAGAAATAGTGGAGTTTGTCCATGCGAAGGAGCTGATCTAATGGCCATCGCCGCCCAACCGCAAATGCCACGGGTATGGCGGGCGGAGACCAAGCCCCACAAGTTTTGCCCCGGTTGCGGCCACGGTATAGTCCTCAAAGCCCTGGGGGAGGCTATCGACGCCCTGGATATCCAGGAACGAACTATCTTTGGATGCGACATCGGCTGCTCGCTGCTTTCCTGGGACTTTTTCAACCTGGACACCGTCCAGACCCACCACGGCCGCACCACGCCGGTGCTGGTGGGCATCAAGCGGGCGCGGCCGGAACTGGTGGTCGTTTCCTACATGGGCGACGGCGGCGCCTACGCCATCGGCGCCCAGCACCTGGTCAGCAGCGCCAGCCGCAACGACCTGGTGACGATTATCGTGGTCAACAATACCGTCTACGCCATGACCGGCGGCCAGATGGCCCCCACCACCCTGCCGGGACAGAAGACGGAAACCACCCCCTATGGCCGCGACGCCAGGCTCACCGGCCGGCCCATCCTGGGCCCGGAACTGGTGGCGGCCATTGCCCCGCCGGGAGCCTACGTCGCCCGGGGGAGCATAGCCAATATCGTCCAGCTGAAAAACTTTATTCAGAAAGGCCTGCAGAACCAGCTGGAAGGCCGAGGTATTGCCTTTATCGAGGCCCTGTCGTCCTGCCCCACCAACTGGCACACCAATGCTGCCGCGACCTGGCGTTTTGTGGAAAAAGAAATGACCGCCTATTTCCCTGTCGGGGAGCTGAGGACACCGGAAGAGAAACCGTCCGGCCGGTTCCAGGAGGTACCACCTTATGAGTCTTAATCTCAAAATCGCCCTGGCCGGGGAAGGAGGGCAGGGGGTGCAGTCGGTGGCCGAGATTATCACCGAGGCGGCCTACCAGGCCGGCTTCCAGGCCCTTTATATCCCCAATTTTGGCGTCGAACAGCGGGGCGGCGTTTCGGTGGCCTTTGTCCAGGTAAGCAGTGAGCCAGTGAGCGCGCCTAAATTTACTACCGGTGATATTGTGGTAGCTTTGAGCCACCGGGCCGTAGAGCGGGTACGGCAGTATGTAGGCGAAAAGACTTTACTGGTTTATGAGGCCGGCCTGGAAGACGACGTGCGGCAGGTTTACGGGGAAAGGCAGAGACGCCTGGCCGTCCCGGCCCTGGCCATAGCCCAGGAGGAAATGCACCCCAGGGTCTTTAACGTCATCATCCTGGGAGTACTGGTGGGCGTAACGGGCTTTTTAGAGCGCCGGGATGTAGAACAGGCCCTGGAACACCAGTTTGGCCACAAGTTTGCCCAGGACCCGGACCTCAGGGAATTAAACTACCGTGCCCTGGACCGGGGGTACGAGATAGGGAGAGAGAACTTATGAGCGTCACTTTCAAAGCCATTACCACCGAGAATGGCAAAGGGATCTTCCATCTGTTCCCGGCCCTGTGCAAGGGCTGCGGCCTCTGCATCGAGAAGTGTCCTGTAGACACCATCGGCTGGGCTAAACAACTGGGGGCCTTCGGCACCCCGGTGGTAGAGCCGGGGCACGGGAAACCATGCATTGCCTGTAAAAAATGCCAGCTGGTCTGCCCCGATGCTGCCATCTGGATCGAAAGGCGCGACGGCAAGGGCCGGGATACTAGCCTGACAGCTGCTCCGGAAAAGCATGTCCAGCATAAGTGAAAACCAGGCAATACCTATCCTTTGTTGCTGCCAGGCAGTTTTTAATTGCTCATCTTCGGTGGAATTTATCAACAACCTTTTTTAGCCAGCTTTTCCTCCGACAGTTGGACGCGGGGCAGGAAGCTGGCGTAGATCCATTTTGATGGCTTGTAAGTTGGCCAGTAAGCGGTGTAAATAAAACTACAGGTGAGAAATATCCCAGTAGAGATGCCGTCAGCGCTCTTTTAGAAACTTAGGGGTCTCCGTAGGGAGAAATGGAACTCCAGCACCAATGGCAGTAAAGCCTTTGCCGACCTAAAGCTCCATGATATCTCCATATCTCCAACACCATCATAAGGATCTATAGATGGGTCCGGAACCCTATTTTATGCAAAAGCCGCAAGGCTAATTTTATTGTCTTTATTGATATATGTAGCCTGATCGTGTACAATTAGTGTATCATAACTTCCGGGGGGCTTAAAGGTGCGTTTTGTGACCGTGCGTGAATTAAGGATAAAATCGGGCGAGATATGGCGCCAGTTACAAAAGGAGGGAGAGCTGGTAATTACCTCTAATGGCAAGCCGGTGGCGGTACTTTCCAATATAGAAGAAAAATATCTGGAAGAGTACTTGCAAAACTTGCGCCGTGTCCGGGCAGTACTGGCTGTAAAAAATATGCAAGCAAGAGCCAGGGAAAAAGGATTGGATAAAATTAAGGACGCAGAAATTGAAGCTGAAATTAAAGCCGTTAGACGGAGCCGCAGCCAATGAAAATTGTCCTCGATACAAACGTGTTGGTTTCGGGACTTTTGAAAGCCCATAGCCATGCCGGTACCATTGTCCGGCTCATTGCTAACGGTCGGATCAGGGTTGTTTATGATGCCCGTATCCTATCTGAGTACCGCGAAGTGCTTTGTCGTCCCAAATTTGGTTTTGCCAAAGCAGAAGTTGATGCCCTCATAACCCTGATCGAAGCAGAAGGTATTCTAGTGACAACTGAACCCTTGCCGGTGCCATTACCAGATCCTGATGACGAACCTTTTCTAGAAGCTGCTATGGCCATTGAAGGAGCCATACTTGTTACAGGCAACAAGAAACACTTTACGTTGCCTGAATCTCCGGTAACTATTCTCAATCCTTCGGAATTTATCTCCCTTTGGCGAAATATCAAACATAAATAATGCACTTTAGCCCGGAAGGTTTTGCGAAAATATATTATTTAACAAAGAGGATGAGAAAAGTAATTTACTGGACACAGGGCTCAGGGTCCTGCGCGAAGTCGATCAATTTTTCTTCAGCCTGAGCTCTGGAAATATATACGGATAAAAATATATAAAACTAGCCGCTGAGTGCCATCCTACGACAGGAAAATTTAGGTTATGGCTAATAATGGCATAAAATACAGTATAGGGCAAACCGGTCCGAAAGGCTGGGGCACAAAGCCACGCATTTCGTCTGCCAAATACCGCATCATATCCTTCTAAAACCGCATTTTGCCCTAATTTGAGGAAAGAGAAGCCGGTTGCGGATTAAACAGTGATGGTACTCAGTCTGAAAGTCTTTTATATGCCTCATGGCATAACAACCTGAATTTTGAGCTTGCAAATTTTAACAGGGGTTTGGAATTAATTACTTCGTGTACAGAAAAAGAAGTAAACGGCGTCAATTTGAGTAATTTATATTTTGCAATCGAAATGTTTACTGATACAAATGACCTTTTCATCCTAAGAGGTTTAAAGAATACTGAGAATATACCAGAGGGTTTGCGAAATAAGTTGATTAGTCCAGAAATCCTTCCTCACTTGGACTACGTTTTTGAAACGGTTAACACTTTAAAGGAAATTAATAAGAAGATATGATTATAGTAGAGATTATGTTAGGCAGTGGAAAAAAATGATGGAAAGGAGTAAATTGGTTGGAAAAATTTCTTAATAGTACCATCTGGAATACATTTATTCTTATAGTAATGGGGATAATAGCTTTCTTCACTAAAGAGATCGTAACCTTTTTTATGCTTGGATTTATAATTATTATCCTATCAAACATCTATAATGTCCTTAAAAAAATTAGTGATAAAATAGATGAATTACGCTGAAGGAGGTTTAAAACGCCTCTAGATTCTTAAAAACGCTATACTATCTGCCTAAAACAGGAACAGAAGGTTCGTGTCTCCTGGCCACGATAGAGGCTAGAGTATATGGTCTGGCAGCCTGACAGCTACGCCGGAAAAGCATTGACAGGGAGCATGAAATAAGGATATATTGAAGTTGAGGGAAAATTTATAACCCCCATCTACCTGCCGGGGGTAGGCAAAAATAGGGGAGGGGAGATGTTTTTGCGTATTATCTTTATTGGCCAGGCGCCCTTTGGTAAAGACTGCCTGCAGGCTCTCCTTGACCAGGGGGAAGAAATTGCCGGCGTCCTCACCGTACCGGACCGGCCGGGGCAAAAGGGACCCAATCCGGTTAAAGAGCTGGCCCTGGAGCGCGGCCTGCCCCTCTTGCAGCCTGCGCGTTTGAAGGAACCGGAAGCCATGCAATGGATTGAAAACCTGAGGCCCGATCTGCTGGTACTGGCCTTCGTAACCGATATTGTTCCCAAGGCCATGATTGACCTGGCCACTTACGGTGGCATTAATTATCACCCTTCATTGCTACCTAAATACCGCGGTGGCAGTGCCATGAACTGGGCCATTATCAACGGCGAAACGGAAACGGGCGTTACCATCCATCAGATTGATGCCGGTATTGATACGGGTCCCATTATCCTGCAGCAGAAAGTGGCCATCGACCCTGATGATACGGTAAAATCATTATACTTTGAGAAACTCTACCCCTTAGGCGTGCGAATGGTAGCCGAGGCCGTCCGTTTAATCCGGGAGGGGAAGGCCACCCCGGTGCCCCAGGATGAGAGGCAAGCTTCTTTCCAGCCGGTAATAAAGGAAGCAGATGTGCAAATCGACTGGCGCCAAAGTACCCAAAAGATTTACAACCTTATCCGCGGTTCCAACCCACATCCGGGGGCCTGGACTACCTTCCGGGGAGAAAAGCTAAAGATATGGGAAGCCAGGCCGTACCGGGCTTACGGCAATCCGGGGACCGTAGTAGAAGTCCTTGACGAGGAAGGCTTTGTTATCGCTACAGGAGACGGGGCCATTCTGGCCCGCCGGGTGCAGTACGGCAGCTCCCTCGACAAGATTCCCGCTGTCCAGTTGGTAACTGCCGCTGCTATCAGGCCGGGTGAACAGGTGGGCATTTAATAATATTTCCTGTCTGCTGGTTAGACCATAAGACGGGTAGCTAATTAACAAAAAGAGAAGAAAAGGCATTTATCAGCGGTTTATTTTGCCTATCTAAAGGATATTATAAACCAGACAATTCTTGACACCTGTCCAAAGTTATTGCTAGAGTTAAATTAATGAATATTATAGCTTTGTGATATTACTAACAAAATAGACAGGGGGCTGGTGCCGGCGAAAATATACTTTTTTACCCTGGTCGCACCGCTGGAGAGCGGTGTCTGGATATAGATAATGTAATGAGCCTGGCCATGATTTTTAATGGGGAAGGGAGAGGGGTTTAATAATGGTCGATCAATCAACCCTTAACGAGCTGGTGAGAATTGCCGGCAGGGAAAATGTCTTAACGTCTAAAGTATCTTTGAATACCTACATGTACGATGCTTCCCTGGTTTACGGCCAGCCCGAAGTTGTTGTCTATGTACAGAATGCCCAGCAGATAGCTGCTATCTTGAAGCTGGCCAGCAGTAAAAAGATCCCGGTAACCCCCCGGGGGGGCGGTACATGTTTGAGCGGCGGTGCCGTACCGCAGCGCGGCGGGATAGTTATGGTCATGACCAGGATGAACCGCATCCTGGAGATTGATCCCGAAAACCGCGTGGCGGTGGTGGAACCGGGCGTTACCAATATGGAACTGCAAAAGGCCGTCGCTCCTTATGGATTGGTTTATATGCCCGACCCCGCCAGCCAGAAGGTATCGACCATGGGCGGCAACCTGGGGGAGAACTCGGGCGGTATGCGCGGGATTAAATACGGCCTTACCAGGGACCATATTATCGGGATGGAACTGGTTTTATCGAGCGGTGAAATTGTGCAAATCGGAGGCAAACTGGAGCCGATAGCCCAGGAATTAAACCTCAATGCTCTGCTGATCGGTTCGGAAGGCAACCTGGGCATTGCCACCAAGATAATTTGCAAATTGACGCCGGCGCCCCGGGCCAACCGCACCATGCTGGCCATCTATAAAACCCTTGAAGATGCCGGCACGTCAGTCTCGGCCATAATTGCCCGCGGCATTATCCCCTGTACCCTGGAACTGATGGACAACAAGATCATCAATGCCGTTGAAGACTGGTTGCATATCGGGCTGCCGGTAGATGCGGGAGCTATACTTTTAATAGAAGTTGACGGTTGGGATGCCGGCCTGGACCGCCAGGCGCAGCAGATAATGCAGATCTGCCGGGAGAATGGGGCTATCGATGTAAAGCTGGCCCAGAATGCCAAGGAACGGGATAACCTGTGGACGGCGCGGCGTATGGCCATTGGCGCCATTGGCCGCCTGGCCCCCAATTACGATATGGAAGATGCCACCGTACCCCGCACCAAATTACCTGAGATCCTCAAGGAAGTTAACCGCTTGAGCCAGGAATATAACGTCCCCATTGGCATGCTGGCCCATGCCGGCGACGGCAACCTGCATCCCCTGGTTCTTTTCGATGAGCGGAATAAAGAAGAAATGGAACGGGTGGAAAAAGTCAGGGCCGCCCTTTTCCGCAAGGCTCTGGACCTGGGTGGCACACTGTCTGGCGAGCACGGCATTGGCCTGGCCAAATTGGAATTTATGCGCTGGGCCTTCAACCCGGAGGAACTCCAGTTTTTACGCCGGGAACGCCTGGCCTTTGATCCCAGTGAGATATTGAACGCCGGTAAAACTGTACCCGATACCGATACGGCGGCCTGAGGAGGACAGCAAAATGCGGCAAGAAAACATTCATAAACTGGAGAAGATCCTTGGCAGCGGGAATTGTCAGGTAGACCCAGACATCCGGCGCCAGCACAGCTGCAGCAAGACGGCCCTGCCGGACGCTGTTGTCTACCCGGAGAGCAGCCGGCAGGTAGCTGAGGTTTTGCAGCTCGCCGGGAAAGAGGGCATACCTGTGGTCCCCTGGGGAGCCGGTACCATGGCCCGGCGGGGCTTGTTGCCGCTGGCGGGAGGTTTGGTAATCAACCTTACCCGGATGAATAAAATTATTGAATATGATTATGAGAACATGACCGCCTATGTGGAAGCTGGTATCCCCCTGGGCGAGCTGCAAAAGACATTGCGGACTCACAACCTGTACTGGCCCGTCGAGCCGGTAGAACCCGACACCTGCACCGTTGGCGGGTGCATAGCCGCCGGCGCGTCAGGCCCCAGCAAGCTCGGTTATGGCGATGTTAAATTCCATATTTTAGGCCTGGAAGTTGTTTTACCTACCGGGGAAATTATCCGTACCGGCGGGAAAACCGTTAAAAACGTTCAGGATTATGATAACACCCGTTTTCTGGCCGGTTCCTGGGGAGCTCTGGGCATTATTACCAAGGCTATGTTGAAACTAAGGCCTGTGCCGGAGAAGGAAACGACGGTTTTCTTGCCCTTTAAACAACTGGCAGACGCCATAGCAGCGGCTCGCCTCCTCAGGAATGACACCTTACCTGTGGCCCTGGAATTACTGGACGGCGCCGCCATGGCGGTACTGGCCCGGGCCGGGTGGAAGCCTGATGGTAAGGGACCCGGCGTGCTGGTGGCCTATAATGGCTTTAGGGAACAGGTAGACACCCAGGTTGATTATGTCAAAAAACAATTTCCGGCTGCCGCCGTCCTGGAAGGGGAGGCAGCTGCAGCCGCCTGGCAGGCCCGCCGGCAGTTATTTCCGGTCTTTGCCGGCGAGTCCGGGGCCATCCTGGCCAGCGTAGCCGTACCTTTTACTGCCATGGAGGCGTTTTTAACCCGGGCCCGCGACGAGCTGAAACAGAGCCGCAAAGGAGCAGCCCTGGTAGCCCATTTCGGCAACGGGCACGTTCATATTTTCCTTGACGAGGCTCCCAGCGCCTATGCCGGTGTAGAGGAAACAGTTAATCGCCTGGCAACACTAGCCGGGGACCTGGGCGGGCTGCTGGTTGTAGATAATATCGATGACCTGACTTTAACGCGGCGCTGGGTTGAAGCGCGGGGGAGGGCTGTTATGGAGTTACTGTCCCGGCTTAAGGCGGCCTTCGATCCGCAGCGGATTATGGCCCCCAACAGCAAGGTCCTGGCGTATGTTATTGATAACAGCAGGGCGGTATCCTGAGACGAGGAGGAACAGGTAATGGTCAAGACTTTTCGGCAATATGAAGAAGATATCGTGCGTTGTAACCGGTGCGGCTTTTGCGAAGAGGTATGCCCTACCTATAAGGTAACCGGCGAGGAGTTTTCCCTGGCCAGGGGGCGCAACCGTTTGATGCGCCAGTCCATGGAAGGACACTTTGATTTAACCAAAGAGCAGGAGATAAACCATCATATTTATTCCTGCCTTCTCTGCGGCGCCTGTGTCGTCACCTGCCCCTCCTCCGTTATTACCGATACCCTGGTTAAGGCTGCCCGGGCGGAAATTACCCGTGCCAACGGCAATCCTTTCCCTATCCGTATGGCCCTGCACGGTGTTCTGGCCAGGCAGAGGCGCCTGACCCTGGGGGCGAAAGCCCTGCGTTTTTACCAGCGCAGCGGCGCCAGGTGGCTCGCCCGCCATACCGGCTTCCTTGGTTTGCTGGGGTCCCTGGGCAAGGCTGAAGGGCTGCTACCCGACATCCCGGCCCGTACCTTGAGGGAGCGCTTACCGGAAGTTTTGAAGAAGCCCCTGAAACCCCGCCATAAAGTGGCCTATTTTGCCGGTTGCATGATGAACAACTTCTTCCCCCAGGTCGCCGAATCTACCCTGCGTGTTTTCCAGGAAAATGATATCGAGGTTGTGGTGCCGGTTTCCAACTGCTGCGGTATTCCCCACGAGGCTTACGGCGAGACGGAAATGCATGTCAAGCTGGCCAAAGAAAACCTGGATTCCTTTAAACGCTTTAATGTGGAAGCGGTAGTTACCGATTGTGCCAGCTGCGCCCACGGTCTCCACTATTATGCCGAACTCCTTAAAGATGACCCGCAATACGGCCCCCTGGCGCAGGAGTTTGCCGCCAAGGTAAAGGAAGCCTCCCAGTACCTGGCGGAAGTGGGCTTTAAGAAGGAGATGGGGCCGGTCAACGCCACCGTAACCTACCATGATCCCTGCCATGCCGTCCGGGGCCTGAAAGTCAAGGATGAGCCGCGCCAGATTTTAAAGAGCATCCCGGGAGTCAAATTTGTGGAAATGAACGAGTCCGACTGGTGCTGCGGCGGTGCCGGCTCCTACAACGTTACCCATTATGACTTATCGCAACGAATCCTGGCCCGTAAGATGGAGAACTTTAAGAAGACCGGTGCCCAGTACCTGGCAACTTCCTGCCCGGCTTGCCTCATGCAGCTGGCCCACGGCCTGGACGTCCACCGGTTACCTGCCCGGGCTATCCATGTCATGCAGCTCCTGGACCAGGCCTACCAGAACCGGTCTGTGAAGAGCGGTGCCAGGGCTGTTTAAGGGAACTGGCAGCTTTAGCCCCCTGTCTCTGATGGGCAGGGGGCTTATCTTATCCCTCCTTTTCATTTCATATAGTAATGCAGGGCTGAATAGGATCATCTCAGGGGGTGAGGAGATGATCCTGTTATGGCGCCGGCGCCGGTTGGTCAACATCCTGATCCCGGCGCTGCTGTTTTTCCTGGGCCTCTACCTGGGTGCCAGGCTGGCCGATTATCAGCCCCTGGCGGCTATGGTTGGGCGGGCCAGAAAATTATTGCCTATATACAGCGTTTACACCACAGAAAAAAAGGTTGCCCTTTCCTTTGATGCCACCTGGGGAGCGGAGTACACACCCAAATTGTTAGCCATCTTAAAACAGCATAATGTTAAAACGACCTTCTTTTTAACCAATATTTGGCTTAAGAAATATCCCGAAGTAGCCAAACAGATCGCCGCCGCCGGTCATGAAATCGGCCTGCACTCGGCCACCCATCCCCATTTTACCGCCTTAAGCGAGGCGGAAATGGAAAAAGAGCTCCAGGAAAATAGCCAGATGGTGCGGGAAATAACTGGCTACAAGGCAGAACTCTTCCGGCCTCCCTTTGGCGACTATAACGACACGGTCATCCGTACCGCAGAGCGGCTGGGGTACCGGGTCATCCAGTGGGATGTGGATTCCCTGGACTGGCAGGAACACATGACGGCCGAGGCCATTTTGAACCGGGTGCTGAAAAACCTTAAACCGGGCTCCATTGTTCTCTTCCATAATAACGGCCGCTATACGGCCGATGTTTTGAGCCCCCTCCTGGAAAAGCTCAAGGCCGACGGTTACCAGGTGGTGCCTGTAGGGGATCTGATTATCAAGGGGGATTACTATATTGACCACGCCGGCGTGCAGCACCCCGGGCGATGAGGGGCGAAAAAATATTTTGCAGGCCGGGGATGTGTGTTACAATAACATTGTGAAGACCCAAGGGCAAGCGCCTCTCTGGGAGGCGCTTTTAAATTACCGGCGCCAGCGACTTAATTCCTGGCATACACCGGGTCATAAGGACGGAGCCTATACCTGGCCCTCCTGGCGACAGGCCCTAGGGGAGGAAACCCTGGGGCTGGACCTGACCGAGGTGCCGGGTTTGGACAACCTGGCCTGTCCCGACGGGGCCATCCGGGCGGCCCAGGAGAAGGCCGCCGCCTTTTATGGAGCAGCCCGGACCTTTTTCCTGGTGAACGGAGCCAGCAGCGGCCTTATGGCCGTCATCCTGGCTACCTGCCGGCCCGGGGATGAGGTTTTATTGCCCCGTTACGCCCACCGTTCCGTTTTTAACGGTTTGATCTTGAGCGGGGCCAGGCCGGTTTATATGGAAACGGAATGGCTGGCCTCACCAGGCCTTCCCCTGGGGGTGACCCCGGCGGTTTTAGCCAGAACCCTGCAGGCCCATCCCCGGGCCAGGCTCCTGCTCCTGGTCCACCCCACCTATGAGGGGATCGTTCCCCATAGCCGGGAACTGATAGCCCTGGCCCATGACCATGGCCTGGCCGTCCTGGTAGATGCCGCCCACGGCGCCCACTTCGGCCTTGACCCCATGCTGCCGCCCTCACCCCTGGCCCTGGGGGGGGATTATGTGGTTCAGAGCACCCACAAGACCATGGGGTCCCTTACCCAGGCGGCCATGTTGCACCTGCGGGAAGCCGGGACAGGTGATGCAATAGCAGCGGCTTTAAACCTTTTACAGACCACCAGCCCTTCCTATTTACTACTGGCTTCCCTGGATGTGGCCCGGCTCCGGGCGGAAGAGCGGGGCCGGCGGGACTGGGGCCGGGCTGTGGCCGGGGCGTTGTGGCTGCGGGAAAAACTGGCGGCAGCCGGTATACCCTGCCTGGACCCTGCAGATGTGACTGGACCTGCGGCCTCCGGCCTGGATGTTACCCGCCTGCTGCTGCCGGTGGCCCCCTTCGGTGCCAGCGGGCCGGAAGTAGCTGCCTTCTTACGACGCGCCGGCCAGGAAATAGAGCTGGCCGGGCCGGACTATATCCTGTTAATTATCACCCCCGGCGATGGCGGGGCCAAAATTAAGTCTCTCCTGGAAGCCCTGCTGGTCCTGCCGCGGGTGGCCGGCCCGTTGCCGCCGGCAGCAAGTCGTAAAGGGGGAGCAAGTCCCGGCCCCTGGACAGTCCCGCCACGGCAGGCGCTGACGCCCCGGGAAGCCTGGCTGGCCCCCCGGCGGGAGATGCCCTTAAGGGAGGCGGAAGGCCGGATTGCAGCAGAACTGATCGCCCCCTGTCCCCCCGGCCTGGCCCTGGTCGTACCGGGAGAGGTCCTGAGCGAGGAAGTACTTGCCAGGCTGGCAGAAATCCGGGGAAAGGAAGGCAGGGTCCTGGTAATTGATGAGTAACTCCTGAGGGCGCGGGGACATACTTTTAGATAAAGTAGGTGACGTTACGTGCCTGGCGGCCTGTTCATTACCCTGGAGGGGCCGGACGGTTCCGGCAAGACTACCCAGATGGAACGCCTGGAGCGTTTCTTAAGCCGGCGGGGCTTTGCTGTCGAATGTACTCGGGAACCCGGCGGGACGCCCCTGGCTGAAGCCATCAGGCAACTGCTCCTGGAACCGCGCTACGGTCCTGTTGATCCCCGGTCGGAAATCCTGCTTTATGCTGCCGCCAGGGCCCAGCATGTAGCCGAACGCATCCGGCCGGCCCTGGCAGCAGGGAAAATAGTCCTCTGCGACCGCTTTACAGATTCCAGCATCGCCTACCAGGGTTATGGCCGCAGGCTGGGGATAGAGCTGGTGCGCCAGGTTAACAAACTGGCTACCGGCGGCCTCTTACCGGATCTTACCCTTTTAATCGATGTACCGGTAGAGTTGGGATTGGCGCGGCTCCGGGGGAAAGGCCCCGCCGACCGCCTGGAGGGGGAGGACCTCGACTTTCACCGGCGGGTACGCCGGGGTTACCTGGAATTGAGGCGCCTGGAGCCGCAGCGCGTCCGCCTCATTGATGGTAGCGGCTCCCCGGATGCTGTGTGGTCGCAGATTGAAAAGGTAGTAGAGCCATGGCTGGAAGCGAGGAGAGGCTGAATGGCGGCAGGAGAGCAGCTGGCAGGAGTGAAGCCGAAGGCTTTAACGGCTGCCCGCCGGCAGCTGCAGCAGGCCCTGCAAAAGGGAAAACTTGCCCATGCCTATCTCCTGGCAGGCGGCGGCGAGGCCGCCCAGATGGAACTGGCCAGGTACCTGGCTGCGGCCCTGAACTGCCGGGAACCCCGGGAGGGGGAACCCTGCGGCCGCTGTCGTTCCTGCCGGCAGATGGCCGGCGGCAACCACCCGGACTTTTATCTCTTAAAGCCCCAGGGTACCACGCTAAAAATTGACCAGATCCGGGAACTGGAAAGACGGTTGACTTTTCGGGCCTTCCAGGGAGGGGCCAGGGTGGCCGTCCTGGCCGGGGCCGATGCCATGACCGAAGCAGCAGCCAACTGCTTGCTGAAAACCCTGGAAGAGCCTCCGGAAGGAGCTTATCTTATTTTACTGGCTGCCCAGCCGGACTTATTGCTGCCTACCATCCGTTCCCGTTGCCAGGAACTGCACCTGGGCTGGGAAGGCGGGGTCTCACCAGTTGGGGTCACTTACTGGAACCGTCTGGCGAGGGCCGGTTTAGCGGCAATGTTGCAAGAAATCCTGCCCGAGCTGGAAAAGGAAGACGATCTCCGGTCCGTTCTCCAGGCCATGGCCCTGGCCTGCCGGGACCAGCTGGTCTGGCAGTTAACAGGAGCGGCAACACTATTACTGCAGCCAGAAGGCTTTTTACCGGTACCCCTGTCACCGGCGAAAACCTGGCGCTGTTTCCGGCTCATCCAGGCTGCGCAGGTGGCTATTGAACGCAACGGCAACCGCCGTCTGGCCCTGGAAGTACTGATGTTTAACCTGCACCGGGAGCTGGCCAGCACCCCTGAATAGAGGGGGGACTCTTCATGATGACTGGCTTCCGCCCTTATTAAAACAGGAGAAAATGCAGGGGGGGTGAAACAAGATAGTTACTGTTATAGGCGTTCGGTTTAAAAGGGCCGGTAAAATATATTACTTTGACCCTGGTGAGCTGGAGCTCAACAAGGGCGACCATGTAATCGTGGAGACTACCCGGGGCCTGGAATATGGTGAGGTGGTGATCCCGCCGCGTCAGGTTGATGAAGACCAGGTAGTGCAGCCGTTGCGGCCGGTCGTACGCCGGGCAACGGCGGCCGATACCGAACAAGTGAATATCAATCGCCAGAAAGAGAAGGAAGCATTCGCCATCTGCCGGCAAAAAATTGCCGAGCACGGTTTGCCCATGAAATTAATCGACGTCGAATTTACCTTTGACGTGAGCAAAATCATTTTCTATTTTACGGCCGAAGGGCGCGTCGACTTTCGCGAGCTGGTCAAAAACCTGGCGGCCATCTTTCGCACCCGCATAGAATTACGCCAGATTGGTGTCCGGGATGAAGCCAAGGCGCTGGGTGGGCTGGGCTGCTGCGGCCGGCCGGTCTGCTGTGCCACTTTTCTGGGTGAGTTTGATCCGGTTTCCATCCGGATGGCCAAAGAACAAAACTTGTCTTTAAATCCCACCAAGATTTCAGGCCTTTGCGGCCGGCTTATGTGTTGCCTGCGTTACGAGAATGACGTTTATGAAGAGGCGCGACGCCACTTCCCTCCGTGTGGTACCATGGTCCAGACACCGGCAGGTCCGGGCCGGGTAACAGGCCACAATATCCTTAAAGAAACCGTAATGGTCGAGCTGCCTGAGCATGGTGCTATGGAATTTCCCCTGAAAAATATCAGGAGAGAAGAGCATGAGCAGTAATTTTGCGGATTCTCAAGGGGGCACACTGGCTGTGGCCCTGGCAGAACTGGAAGGACGCCTGGGTGAGGTTTTAAAGGAAGTCCGGCGCCTCCGGGCTTTGGCGCGAGCCCTGGAGGAAGAAAACCAGCGTCTCAGGACCATCATGTTTGCAGAACAGGCCGGGGAAGGCGGTTACCAGCAGCTTTTACGCTTTTATGAGGATGGTTTTCACGTTTGCCCGCCCCATTTTGCCCGGGTGCGGGATAGTGATGGCTGCCTTTTTTGTCTGAGTTTCTTGGAGAAGAAGGGATTACATCCCCATGGCTAGCCTTTACCTGGTAGCAACTCCCATTGGCAACCTGGAAGACATTACCCTGCGGGCTTTAAAGGTCCTGCGGGAGGTCGATTTAATCGCTGCCGAGGATACCCGGCGCACCCGGGAACTCCTGGCCCATTATGACCTGCACACGCCCCTGACCAGCTATCACCGCCACAACCAGGCCAGCAAAACTCCTTATTTATTAAGGATGCTCCAGGAAGGCAAGGAGGTTGCCATTGTTTCCGATGCCGGCCTGCCGGGCATCAGCGACCCGGGAGAAGAGCTGGTGCGGCGAGCGATAGCCGCCGGCATCACAGTAGTGCCCATTCCCGGAGCCAACGCCGCCCTCACGGCCCTGGTGGCCTCCGGTTTACCGGCCGGCCGTTTCGTCTTTGAGGGTTTTTTACCCCGGGCCGGTAAGGAGCGCCGGGAACGGCTGGCAGCCCTGGCGGCTGAGGAACGGACCCTGATCTTCTATGAAGCCCCCCACCGCCTGGTGGCTACCCTGGTGGATTTAACGACAACCCTGGGAGAACGCCGGGTTGCCGTCGGCCGGGAACTGACAAAAAAATTTGAGACCATCTGGAGGGGGTTGCTCCCGGAAGCAGTAGCGCATTTCCAGGCCAACCCGCCCCGGGGAGAGATTACCCTGGTAGTGGCCGGCGCCGACCCGCCCCCCCTGCCGGCTTATGATCCGGCCCGGGCGGCAGCGGAGGTGGCGGAGCTGGAGGCGGGAGGTCTCGACCGTAAAGAGGCTATGGCCAGGGTAGCCAGGCGTTACGGCCAGCCCCGGCGGGAAATTTATCGCGCCTGCCTGCAGGCCCGTAAAAAAGGCCGCCAGGCTCCCGTGCCAAAATAAAAGGCGCCGCGAGGCGCCCCTTTACCTTATCTGCTTTTACCTGATTCAGACAGCCTTGGCCTGCTGGCTCATGGCTTCCAGGCATGCCCGGCAGACGTTTTTGCCGTGGAAATTGACGATATCTTCTGCGTTGCCGCAGAAAACACAGCCGGGCTCATACTTTTTGAGGATAATTTTCTCGTTGTCGACGTAAATTTCCAGGGCGTCTTTTTCATCGATGCCCAGGGTACGCCGCAGCTCGATGGGAATTACTACCCGGCCGAGCTCGTCCACTTTACGCACCACACCGGTAGACTTAATCATGGCTTTCCCCTCCCCGTTTCAACATGTTTCGACAACCTGTCTATATGGTACCAGCGTTTCCAGTAAAAGTCAACCATATTTTGGACAAAAAAATAGCCTTCTCGCGCCATTATAGTCAAAACTTGACAACTTGCTCTTTTTTTTAATATAATACTCCTGAATTTGCCGAAAGGGGACGACCAGGATGGGGGATAAGGTTTTTTACGTTACCACCCCTATTTATTATCCCAGTGATAAACTGCATATTGGTCATGCCCTGACGACCACCATGGCCGATACCCTGGCCCGCTACAAGCGGCTGCGGGGTTACGATGTTTATTTCCTCACCGGTTCCGACGAGCACGGCCAGAAGATCCAGCGCAAGGCCCGGGAAGCAGGCCTGTCGCCTAAAACGTACGTCGACGGGATTGTGGCTACATTTCAGGAACTCTGGCGCCGTCTTAATATTTCTTATAACGACTTTATTCGCACCACTGAACCGCGGCACACGCGGGTGGTCCAGCACCTGCTGCAAAAAATTTACGACCAGGGGGATATCTATAAGTCCACCTACGAGGGCTGGTACTGCACCCCCTGTGAAACCTTCTGGACGGAACGACAGCTCAAGGACGGCAACTGCCCGGACTGCGGCCGGCCGGTAGAACTGGTCAGGGAAGAAAGCTATTTCTTCCGGATGAGCAAATATGCCGACAGACTGCTGCAGTATATAAAAGAACATCCTGACTTCATCCTGCCCGTTTCCCGGCGCAATGAGATGATCAGCTTTATTGAAGGTGGCCTGGAAGACCTGTGTATTTCCCGCACCACCTTTGACTGGGGTATACCGGTACCCATGGATCCCAGGCACGTTATTTATGTCTGGTTTGATGCCCTCACCAACTACATTTCCGCCCTGGGCTACGGCACGGAAGACGATCACCTCTTCCGTAAATACTGGCCGGCTGCCGTGCACCTGGTAGGTAAGGATATCGTGCGCTTCCACACCATTATCTGGCCCATTATCCTCATGGCTGCCGGTATTGACCCGCCGCGCCAGGTTTTTGGCCACGGCTGGCTTCTGGTGGACGGCGGCAAGATGTCCAAATCCAGGGGCAATGTTGTTGATCCCATGGTGCTCATCGACCGCTACGGCGCCGACGCCATCCGTTATTTCCTCTTGCGGGAAATGCCCTACGGCGCCGACGGTTACTACAGTGAAGAGGCCTTAATTGCCCGCATCAATACCGACCTGGCCAACGACTTTGGTAACCTGTTGAGCCGCACGACGGCCATGATTGAAAAATTTAACGGCGGGATAATTGCCTCACCCTCGGCCCCGGAGCCCCTGGATGAAGAGTTGCAAGCCACAGCCAGGGCTGTGCCGGATGAGGTGGATGCGGCCCTGAACAATTTTGAATTTGCCCGGGCCCTCACCGCCATCTGGCGCCTGGTTAACCGGGCCAATAAATACATCGAGGAGACGGCGCCCTGGGCCCTGGCTAAAGACCCCTTAAAAAAGCCGCGCCTGCAGACGGTCCTTTACAACCTGGCCGAGGCCATGCGCCAGGTTACCGTTATGGTAGGGCCCTTTATGCCCGGCGTACCGGCCCGGGTGTGGGAGCAGCTGGGCCTTGTGCATGTCCCTGCGGCCCATACGTGGGAAAGCCTGGCCACCTGGGGAGGGATTCCCGCCGGCACCCGGGTGAAACGGGGCCCGGCCCTCTTCCCCCGCATTGAACTTAACGAACAGGAAGGAGAAGACCAGGTGACACTACAAGAGAAGCCGGCGGCGACGTCACCCGCAGTTAAAGAAGAAACAGCTGTTAAACCCGTGGCCGAAGAGATAACCATCGAGGATTTCGCCCGGCTGAAGCTGCGGGTAGCTGAGGTGCTGGCCGCGGAGAAGGTGGCCAACGCCGACAGGCTCCTGAAGCTGGAAGTTAAAGTTGGTGACGAACGGCGGACTATCGTGGCCGGCATTGCCCGCTACTACCGGCCGGAAGAACTGGTGGGCAAAAAGGTGGTCATTGTAGCCAACCTGAAGCCGGCCAAAATTAAAGGCATTGTCTCCCAGGGGATGGTGCTGGCGGCCGTTGCCGGCGATACCTTAAGCCTCATCACACCGGAGCGGGCCATTCAGGACGGCGCGCAGGTGCGGTAAATGTCGGAACTCATTGACTCCCACGCCCACCTCAACGATCCGGCCTTTGCCGCCGACCTGAACGGCGTCCTGGGCCGCCTGCAGGAAGCCGGCGTTGTAGCCGTAATCAATGTAGGTTATGATGTGGCCTCTTCCCGGCGGGCGGTGGAGCAGGCCCACGCCTGGCCCTTTATCTACGCCGCCGTAGCCGTCCACCCCCATGATGCGGCGACTTTCGACGCTGAGGCGGAGGCGGTGATCGGCGGTCTGGCAAGGGACAGCCGGGTGGTGGCCATCGGCGAGACGGGGCTTGACTACTACCGCAACCTTTCGCCGCGGCAACGCCAGCAGGAAGTCTTTCGCTGGCATCTGGAACTGGCCTGGGAGTTACGTCTGCCGGTGATTATCCATGACCGTGACGCCCATGGGGATACCCTGCGGATTTTAAAAAAGGCCGGGCCTTTCCCGGCGGGGGGCGTTCTCCACTGCTTCTCCGGCAGCTGGGAAATGGCCCGGGAGTGCCTGGAGATGGGCTTTTATATCTCCTTTGCCGGCCCGGTGACCTTTAAAAACGCTACCAAGCTACGGGAGATAGCTGTACGGGTACCCCTGGACCGGTTACTCATCGAGACGGACTGCCCCTACCTCACCCCGGAGCCCCACCGCGGCCGGCGCAACGAGCCGGCCTATGTAGGGCTGGTGGCCGGGGCCATAGCTGCCGCCCGTGGTCTTTCCCGTGCCGCCATTGAGGAAGCCGCCACAGCCAACGCTAGAAGGTTATTTGGTGTTTAGGATCCTGCCTTCAGGGCAGGATTTTTTTACGGGTATAAAAGGCGAATATTCTGGCAAGGCTATAGCCGGCATAATATGGAAGGAGTGACATCATGTTCAAGATATTACCCCCTTCCGGCCGGCGGCCTGCCCCTGGCCGGCGAAAACTATTGCTGGCGCTGGCCTGTCTGCTTCTGGGTTTCCAGTCACTGCTGATGGTAGGCTGGAGCGGTAAACGCATTGATATTTTTGCAGATGGCGGCGCCAGGCAGGTGACCACCAGCCAGTGGTTCTTTGGCGAAGGACGGGACCCTGCTGGCAGCCGGCTGAGGATCGGTGACTGGGTTTTACCCCTGCCCGGCGCCTGGTTCTGGCCAGGTTTAAAACTGATCATGGCCGGCGAGGTGCCGGTAGCGGCTGAGATTGCCGGCCAGAATCTCTGGTCCCAGGTACCGTTGCCGGCGGCAACCGGGATCCTGGCCCAGGAGGGCATAACCCTGGGTCCTGAAGATCGGGTAGAAAGCAATTTGGGCAGCAATGATCCATACCAGTATGTCCGGGTCATCAGGGTAGAAAATACTGTTGAACTGAGCCGGGAACCGGTACCTCCTCCCCTGGTGCGCCGGCCGGAGCGGACTTTACAGCCGGGGCAGGAAAAGGTGGTCCAGGAAGGCCGGCCCGGTGTACGTTATTATAAATACCAGGTAAAGAAAGAGAATGGCGTTGAGGTCGAGCGCCAGCTTCTGGATACCTGGATCGAAATCCAGCCCCAGCCGCGGATAGTGGCCTACGGTAGCCGCGCCTACCCGACAGCTACCGCGGCCCGGGCCGGGGATACCCTGCAGGTAATAGCTACGGCTTATACCCATACCGGCAACCGGACGGCTACCGGCATCTGGCCCTACCGGGGAATAGTGGCCGTCGATCCCCGGGTTATCCCCCTGGGGACAAGGCTCTATGTAGAAGGTTACGGCTATGCCGTGGCCCAGGATACCGGCGGCCTGATTAAAGGCAACCGCATTGACGTTTTTTTAGATAGTGAGGCCGAAGCCATCCAGTGGGGACGGCGCCAGGTAACTGTGCGCATCCTGGGGCGATAGACAAAAATTACCAGGCACGGGAGCAGGAAAAAACTGCCCTCGCGTCGAAGTATTTATCGTCGACGCATCTTGAGAGGGGGGCGTAAAATTGATATTTTCCAGGGAGGTGACCCATGGACGGGTGGATTGCTGACTGGCGCCAGAAGAATTCCCGGGGGCGCCGCCGGCCCTGGCTCTGGCTCCTGGTGGCGGTATTAATGCTTTTTACCGGCACCGGGTGGGGAGTTATGAATTATGCCTGGAAGCAGGTGACCCTTCAGGTAGACGGGCGGGAGATCGTAACCCGGACTTTTGCCGGCCAGGTAGGACAACTTTTAAAAGAGCGGCAGATTACCCTGGAGGCAGGGGATGTTGTTCTGCCGGCCCTGGATGCGCCTGTGACTAAAGGCATGGTGGTCACGGTCAAAAGGGCCGTTCCGGTAAAGATAATTGCTGATGGCCGGGAAAAGGAACTTTTGACTCCCCCGGCGACAGTGGCCGAGGTTTTAAACAAAGCAGGGGTAACCCTCCAGCCTGAAGACCGTGTCACCCCGGATCTCGCCACCACCGTAAAGGCGGGGGACACAATCAAAGTTACCAGGGTCACCTATAAAGTAGAAACGGTCAACAGCGAAATTGATTACCAGGTGGAGCGTCGACCCGACGGGGCGATAGAAAAAGGCATCACTCGTATTGTCCAGAGGGGTCAGAAGGGCATCCTGGAAGAAACTTACCGGATCGTCTATGAAGACGGGCAGGAAGCAGGCCGCGAGCTGGTAGCAACCAGGGTAGTTAAAGAACCTGTACCGGAGATAATAGCTGTAGGAGCCCTGAATATGGCTTCCCGCGGGGGATACAGTTTTCGCTTTGAGCGGGTTATCTGGGCCGTCGCCACGGCATACACCCATTCAGGTTCCCGGACGGCCACGGGGGTTTATCCGCGGGTTGGGACCATAGCCGTGGACCCCGATGTAATCCCCCTGGGTACCAGGCTCTACGTTGAAGGATACGGCTTTGGCATTGCCCAGGATGTGGGCAGTGCTATCAAGGGTAACCGCATTGACGTTTTTCTGGACACGGAGGCGGCAACGGCCCGCTGGGGCGTCCGCCGGGTAAAAGTCTATATTTTACGCTAAAACCACCCTGCAGCGGGTGGTTTTTATTATTATATGCCCCCGGCCTGCCATTTAGGTTTTTTCCATTTACATATATTTGTACCGCGGCTGCAGATGTAGTATAATAACTTTACGGAGGGATAGGGGTGGATTCTGTAGCCACGCCAGGTAAAACCCTGGCCCTGATCCGGGAAAAAGGGCTGGTACCCCGTAAATCCCGGGGCCAGAATTTTCTTGTGGATAGCAACATCGTACGGAAGATAGCCAGGGCCGCCGACCTTGGCCCTGATGATACTGTTGTCGAGATAGGCCCCGGCCTGGGAGCCCTTACCCAGGAGCTGGCGGAACAGGCGGGATTGGTAATTGCCATTGAAATCGACCGGGATTTAATAGCTGCTTTAGAAGAAAACTTAAAGGATAAGGCCAATGTGCGCCTGGTTGCCGGCGACGCCTTAAAAGTTAATTTTGACGAGCTAGTTGCCAGATTTAAGGGAGATGGAGGAGGAAGGTTGCCCACTTATAAGCTAGTGGCCAACCTTCCTTATTATATAACCACCCCCATCCTGATGCATTTGCTGACCGGTAAATTTCAGATTACGGAACTTGTTTTAATGGTTCAGGCTGAAGTTGGCTACCGGATGCTGGCTTTACCGGGAAGCAAAGATTACGGCGCTTTGAGTGTAGTGGTCCAGTATTACACGGAGCCAGCTGTTATCTTGAAGGTACCGCGCACCGTTTTTTACCCGCGGCCGGAGGTGGACTCCCTGGTTGTAAAATTAACCCGCCGGCCGGAGCCGCCGGTACAGGTTAGGGATGAAGATTTCTTTTTCCGGGTGGTCCGGGCCGCCTTTAACCAGCGACGTAAGACGCTTTTAAACGCCCTGGGAAGCTTGGATCTGGATCGGCCCCTGTTACTAAAAGCCATGGCAGCTGCCGGAGTCGATCCCCGGAGAAGGGGAGAGACCTTGACGATTGAAGAGTTTGCCAACTTGAGCAAAGCGTTACAACAGCAAATAGGAAGAAGGTGATAACGGTGTATTATATCAGTCCTACCAGGGGTCGCCTGACGGCTGAAGAAATGTTTGCCGATATGATGCAGTTTATCGAGGCCAATCCCGAAGCCCAGTACAAAATCATTATTGGCACGGATTCCCAGGCCCGGGTCCGCACCTGCTTTGTCACGGCTGTAATAGTCCACCAGGTAGGCAGGGGAGCCCGCTACTACTACAGGAAAAGGTACCAGCGCAAGATTACTTCCCTGCGTCAGAAAATCTTTTATGAAACGGCTTTGAGCCTGGAAGCGGCCACCTTTATCGCTCAGAAGCTATCAGCCAGCGGCCATGCGGATCTCAACCTGGAGATCCACCTGGACATCGGACCCAACGGCGATACCAGGGATTTAATCCGGGAAATTGTCGGCATGGTAGTTGGTAGCGGTTTTGCCGCCAGGATCAAACCCTATTCCTGCGGGGCCTCCAAGGTGGCCGATAAATATACCAAGAGCGGTTAAAAAGGTCGACACCGGCCTTTTGCAAGCCCGGCGGTTATGTAAAAAAGGTGGCATGGCCTAATTTTAAGGCCGCCACCTCAACTTTTTAATGGCGCTTTTTAACGAGCAAAGACATGGTTGCCGATTTGGGTAATAATGGTCCGCGTCCAAACCCAGGAATATGCCGGCACTAAAGCCGGATTCCAGAAGTAGAGGGCTCCGCCGCTGGGATCGTAGCCCCGCAGGGCTTCGCGGGCCGCCTGGTAGGCGGTGGCATCGGGGGTCAGGTAAAACTGGCCGTCGCTTACCGAAGTAAAGGCGTCAGGTTCATAAATGACACCGGCAATGGTCCGGGGGAAACGCCCGTCCCGGGTACGGTTAATGGCTACTGCGGCCACGGCTACCTGGCCGGCATAGGGTTCGCCCCGGGCTTCACCATAGACTAGATGGGCCAGCAGGTCCAGATCGCTGGAACTGTAGCCACTGCTTGTCCCCCGGGAAGCCGCAGGCTGGTAGGACCCGGCCGGGATGCGTAAGATTTGTCCCGGGTAAATAACATCGCTGGTGAGATTATTGGCGGCCATGATTTGCTGGTAGGACAGGCCGTAACGTTGACCGATAAGGAAGAGGGTATCGCCGGGCTGGACGACGTAAGTACCACCATTCCGGTCAGGTATCCAGAGGGTCTGACCGGGATAGATCCAGGTGCTGCTTAAGTTGTTTGCTTGTTGGAGATCCCAGGCGCTGATCCCGTAGCGCTGGCCGATGAGATAGAGGGTATCACCGGGTTGGACGGTGTAAGTGGCGGCACTTGCTGTGCCGGTAAAGGCGAGGATGCCGATTAGCAGGAGCGAAGCCAGGCAAAATAGCCGCAGGCTGGGATGAATTGTTCTAGAAATTGCCATCAACTCCTTCGAACTGATTTTTTCTTTATCTCCCGGCCTGTCATCCAGCTTACTACCATTATACATTCAATTATCATGGCCCGTCATTGCTAAATAGTTGCCAGGACCGGTGCATTATGGTAACTTTACATAATCATCAGGGCAAAATGAAAGGTTATTGTCCGGGGTACGGCCCTCACCTCCTTAAGTCCCGGGGCATAAAATAGATTGATACAGGGCTTATGGGGGAGGGGAGAAGGTTGAATAACATTAAGCCCGGGGATATCGTGGCGCGGAAAAAATACGGCAAAGATATCTTCTTTAAAGTAAAGTCCCTTATTATAACTGACACAGGAGAAACTACTGCTATTTTAAGGGGACTGGATGTCAGGCTGGTAGCTGATGCTCCCCTGGAGGACCTGGAACTGCAGCCGGCCGAAAAAGTGTTGCATTACCGCCACTGCGACATTCAAAAGCACAGCCTTTGTTTCCGGCGGATTTTGCAGCGCCGGGAAGCCGAAAGGGAGGCTTTTATGCTGCGGGGTGAAAGGCCGGGCCGGGAAGAAAGGGAACCGGACAAGAGGGAAGGCATCCCCGGTGAGGGTTTTTTTGAGGTGCCGGGCCGGGTGCTGCATATTGACGGCGACGAAGAGTACCTCGATAAATGCCTCCATGCCTATGAGCAGCTAAAAATACCGGCCCAGGGCGTGTGTCTGCCTGAAGAACAGCAGGCATCCAAAGTGGAGGAGCTTTTAAAAGAATATACCCCAGATATTTTGGTTCTTACGGGTCATGACGGCCTGCTGCGGGAAAAGAGCAGCAGTTATACCGATCTGGACAGCTACCGCCATTCGAAGCACTTTGTAGCAGCAGTAAGGGCGGCCCGGACATTAAGGCCTACCCATGATGACCTGGCTATTTTTGCCGGGGCCTGCCAGTCCCATTATGAGGCTCTGCTTAAGGCCGGAGCCACCTTTGCCAGTTCGCCCCGCCGGGTTTTAATTCATGCCTATGATCCGGTTTTTGTGGTGGAGCGCATTGCCTATACAACTATTGAAAAAACCCTCGGCCCTGCGGATATAATTAAAGATACCATCACCGGCAATGAAGGTATAGGGGGCATAGAGATCAAAGGTAAACTGCGCCTTGGTTATCCTACTTCCTCTTATTGAAGATATCTTAATAACAACGGCGAAAATTATACCAATATTCCCCTTGACAATAAGCCTGTTTCTCTAGTAGAATAAAATGAATAACTTGACACCACCCTCCAGCTGTTGTATAATAAAGTATACGCGGAAAGAGGGTGGTCTTTTTTGGCGGGCAAGGAAGTACTGGCAACTATCAGAGAGGACCTGGAGGCCCGGGTAGGCCAGAAGGTAAGGCTGAGGGCCAACCGCGGGCGGAAAAAGATCCTGGAGAGGACCGGTATACTGGAAAAGACTTACCCCAACATCTTTGTGATCCGACTGGAAGAGAGTAAAAGCCCGGAACGCCGGATATCCTTCAGCTATACCGATGTCCTTACCAATACAGTAGAATTAATGGTCGAGGGTGAAAACGGCGTTAAAAAACTTGGTGCCAAACGTTAAGAAGCTATCAGGTCAAACCTGATAGCTTCTTTGCATCCGCGCAATAATTGCATATCTTGCGTTATCCCACCCCATACAACCGGCATAAAACCAATAACCGGGCTTTCTTTATCTCTATGGGCACACTTACCAGGAAAACTAATATTATGTAATATAAGCATAATCCTGGAGGTGGACCCATGACCCTCGAGCAAATAATCAAGCTCCTCAACCTGGACCTGTCCTGGGAATACGCTGCCATGATCCAGTATATTCAGCATGCCAGCATGCTTACCGGTCCCCAGTATGTGGCCATTATCGATGAAGAGCTCCAGCATGCCCAAGAGGAACACGACCATGCCGTAAAGCTGAGCGACAAGATCCAGTACCTGGGCGGCATCCCGACGGTCCAGGTGCAGGAAATCAAGACCTCCCTTAATAACGTCGAAATGCTCCGCCAGGACCTGGAGGCCGAGTATGACGCCCTGAACCGTTACCTGCAGCGCATTGAGCAACTGGAAGCCTTAAAATTGTACGATGTCGCCCAGGTCATCAGGGAGATTGCCGTAGTTGAGCAGGAACATATTATTGACCTGGAGAAGGCCCTGGGCATTCAGAAGGTGAGATAACCCTACTTTTAACACGCCCGCGACCCGCTTTCCCGTTGCCTAAAGAGTATCTGTGCCATGGATAATGCCGCCGGTTTCCATGGCGTTTTTTGTTCACCATTTATTATCATCCCAAGGCCCAGGGATCAACCTATAGCCCTGTCGGGGATAACATCCCCGCAGCCTCAGCGCCCGGCCGGCCTGGAACACCCGCGTCTCTGGCAATTGCGGAGGGGTAAATTGACATTACTTTTTCCTGAGAGAAGGAATTTGTTGAGCGAGGTCGAATAAAAAATATTATAGCAACTGATTGGAGGATAGTACCTGTGCCGGCAAAGGGCATAACAGAAATTAACATAAAATATAAAAATAACCAATGGGGGGGGGGGGGGGGATTATATGCCTTGATTGTAAAATTTTGGAAAAAGACCTCCCCTCTATTAGTCCCCTTAAAATTATTGCCAATAACACTCCTTCCAACCTCTCCAGTGCTACCTTCCATAACACCTCCAGGAACGAGAATTTCCATGTAATTTTTTGGGAGAAATATCCATGGGTGACTGGACTACCGTCACCGTTCCTTCTCCCCCGCTCCCAGGGTTCCCGAAAAGATATCTATCTCTTATGCAAATAAATTAAAGTGTTTAAGGGCAAACCACTCGAAAGGGTGGGACGCAAAGCCATGGGTCTGTAGCCACTATGCTGGTATGACTGCCAGGCTGCCACTTTAAAGTCGGTTTTAATTTTACCTTAACTTTTAAAGGGCAGCCATGCAAATTACTAGTGGCTGCCTTGCTTTTTCTATATGGAACGAAGGCGGGGGCGGGTTTAGTGCAAAGGGATACTGTTACTAAAATTTTACTGGAGATTCGGCAATACTGGCCGGTACTGTACTTACACTCGGCTGCGGTGGCCAACTTTGCTTTGAGGATAGCCATGGATCTGGGAATAGAAGCCCGTCACTGCCGGGACGTGTTGAGGGGTGCCCTTTTGCATGATGCCGGCAAAATGCATGTAAGTTTGGAGATATTGACGAAACCGGGGCCACTGACAGAGACGGAATGGAGGCAGATGAAAAAGCATACCGACTATGGGGCGGACTGGGTGGAGCAAAGAGGGGGCAACGATGAGGTGGTAGCAGCTATTCGCTACCATCATGAATGGTGGAATGGAAACGGTTATGCCGGCCTTAAATATGAACAGATTCCCCTGCTGGCCAGAATAGTAACCATCGCCGACGCCTTAGATGCCATGACGGCGTCGCGACCCTACCGTAAGGCGATTGCGGTTAGTGAAGCCCTGATGGAAATACATAGCGGGAAAGGATTGCAATTTGACCCGGACATATTAACTGTCTTAAGTAAAAAGGCCACCTACGAACCGGCAACCTACCAGGATCCCCGCCCCCTTGCCAGGCAAATCCAGGTAGAAAAAGAATGGCTCGAGAGGTTAATTAAGATTTACGGCGATCTTGCCCATCCTTTAGTAATTGCCCAAAGTCACTGGTTGGATAAGTTGATAGTAAGTATTTATAAGTTACAGGAAGGAAAAAGAGCAAAAACCTCTCTTATATGGGAGAAATAGAATTATTAAACCAGGTTTAAAACCGGACAGTGGAGGGGGGGTCAAGGTATGCAAGAGTGTAGCCAGTGTACCCGCAAGACCCCAAATCGTTCTTGTATCGACTGCGATTATTTCATGAGTCCCGGACCTTTGCGCCGGAAGCCACCGGTGCCCATAAGCGTTAGCCTTGTTGCCGCAGATGGGAAACGTTATGCCGGCCGTATTCTCGTGTTGAATACCATGGAACTGGGCCTGGAAACACAAGCTCCCGTTCCCGGTCAATACCGGATTTATTTAAAGCAGCATCTTAGCCTGGATGTAGCAGGGGTACCGACCAAGGGCAAGGGTGACATCCACCTCTTTGATATCATAGCCGTTTACCGGGGCGAGGAAACAGCCAGCCGTCTGGGTAATGAAGAATACCGTTTACTGACGGGTAGTACGGGGGACTTCATTGAGCAAGTATCGCAATTAGTTCCCGCCCATTTACAGGACCTGGTTAAAGAACGACTACTTGCCGAGTTAGAAAGCTCGGAGATTTTCAATGCCATGCGGCTGGGCAAGGTAATGCGTTACGAAAAGGGGCGCTTTCGCCATCTGACAGGACAGGCTGACCTGGAACTGCCCCTGCCGGCAATAGAAAATTTAATGCGCCAGGCAATACACCGGGGAACCCACTGCCGGGAAGTGATAGTAAGTGATGATGGTAAAAGGATTTTTGACCTGCACGGTATCCCCCTTGACTCCCGGTCAGGGGGCCTGCTGGCCTTTGATCTTACCGAAATTATTGAAAAGGAAAGGCAGATGCGCCGCCAGGAGATGGTGGCCTACCGGGAAGCCGTGGCTGCCGTCACCAATGGGCGCCTGCAGCTTTTGACTTCAGAAGAAATGGTGGCTGTATTATCCCACGGCAAGGAACTGGCAAGGGGAGTAGTTAACAAGGCTGCTGACATAGCTTTGGCTCGCAGCAAGTTGTGCAGTCTGCTACCTGCGGCTTTCAGCGCCCGCGCGTACGGCATGGCCTTATCTTTAACGGAGGCATTGACCAATACCTTAAAACATGCTACGGGTGGTGAGTGGGTGGTCCGGCAGACGGATGCGGCCATCCGGGTAATTATTCAAGACCAGGGCCAGGGAATTAAGATAAAAGATTTACCCAAAGCGGCTTTAATGCGACATTACTCCACCCAAAATTCTCTTGGTTGCGGGTTTACTTTAATGCTTTATTATGCTGATAAAGTTTATCTAACTACCGGTTCCAGGGGAACCACCCTGGTCCTGGATTTCCATCAATCAGCAGGTGAAGAAATCTGTTCTCCAGCTTCTTAAGTAAAGATAAAGGAGGAGCGATATTATGCTGGCAATCACTGTGACCAAGGGCGACAATGGGCGCTGTTTAAACCTTAAAGGGGAGTTAGACATGGAAACACTGGCCACGCTGGAGCAAGCAGCAGAAGTACAGGAAGGAGAGCGGCAATTGGAAATAAACCTGGCAGGGGTATCCTTTATAGATTCTACAGGTCTCAGGGGTTTATTAGAAATACAGCGCCGGTGGTCAATGAAGGGGGGTGAGGTACGGGTTATTAACCCCTGTCCGGAGATTGCCGAAGTTTTCCGGCTCGTAGGTATGGAAGAACTTTTAGATTGCAGCGATCAGAGCAAGGTAACCGGGGGTGAATATTAAATGTCCCTGGATACCGGTGGCAAGGGGAAACAAATAATACATGCCGGTATACAGGGTGCCGGGTGTAGTATTCCAGCAGACCTGGAAGGCGGCGACTTTTTTGATTTTATTCCCCTGGGTGAAGACCAACTTATTGTTGCTATCGGAGATGTAATGGGCAAAGGTATGCGTGCCGCCGGGCAGATGAAGGAGCTTTGTACAATCTTACATGCCTGTACCAGGAAAGATCTGTCCCTATTGGAAATCATAAATCAGCTGGCTGCAATCGGAGGAAAGCGGCTGCATCGCGCCGGTTCCTTTGCCACCCTGTGCCTTATTTCTTATGAACGGCAGCATAATTGTTTAACCTGCCTCAGCGCCGGACACCCGTCTCCGGTAATATTTTCAGGCCGTAATATCCACGTACCCCGGGTAAGGGGGGTGGCCCTGGGTTTCCTGGAAGAATACCAGGGTACTCGACCGGAACAAGTTGTCCTCTCTTGCGGCGACGTAGTTATCTTGTATACCGATGGCCTGGTAGAAGCCCGCGATGCCAATGGTCAAAATTATGGTTTAAATCGCCTCAAAGAGATAGTTGCCGCCAATACCTGCCTGGACGCAGTTGAACTTCGGGAGGTTATCTTAAGTGACTTATTTACCTTTACCGGCTGCAGGCAGCAGAGGGATGATGTAACCCTGGTAATACTTAAGAAAGAGCTGGAAAAGGGTGGTGAGTGTCATGGAAATCAGGGTAAATAAAGAAAAGGAAAAGGCCACCCTGCTGGTAGCGGGGGAATTGGACTACAGCAATGTTGCCCAGTTGCAGCAAGAGATTGAAAGGCAGGAGGCTCCCGTGGTGGAGGTAGTTCTTAAGGACCTGCAGTTCATGGATTCCTCCGGTGCCGGGATGCTTCTCAACCAGGCCAGGTTGTTGAGCCGGCAGAACCGCGTTTTAAAAATTACCCATATCCCCGCAAATATTCGCCATGACCTGGAAATAATCGGCTTTTTTCGCGTCTTAGAAACCCTTAAAGGCGCCCCTCAAAGTGGAGGGGAGTGATTGCATGTGGAATCTTTAAAGACTGGAGCCCTTGAACAGCCCGGGGAAAATGGCGTGGCACCCAGGGCGGCCGTAATAAACGGACAGCTGGTAATAAAACACCCGCCCGGAGGCCCTTATCCGGTGATCGTGCCCTGCCCGGGGTTGCGCCTGGTAGTAAACGGGGAAGAACGAAGCGAACCGACGCCTGTAAATGAGAAGGACAGGGTGGAATTAATCGTTCTGGATGAAAGGAGGGAAGGATACTGGCAGATAAAGGTTAGTGCGGATAAACAGGAGGCACTTTTACAGGTAAAACCCTGGGTGTTAGTCCGGCGGCAAGTGCGGGACCTGCCACCGGCGCGGGTTTTATACCTGGAGGTCCTGGAGCATGAAGATTTCTATAAACCCTTTACCCTGGAAGATTTAACCAGGGAAATGGGGCGCCAGGGTATCAAGTATGGTATCGATTGGCAGGCCTGTGCCCGGGGACTTGAAGCCTCAACCGAGGGTACTTTAATTATTGCCCGGGGGCAACCACCCGTACCAGGTAAAGACGCCACGGTAGAATTATTTTTTACTACCCAGCAAAAGGTTCCAGTAGCAGTCGGAGAAGAAGAGACGGTGAACTTCCGGGAAAGATTTCGTTTCACCGCGGTTGAAGCCGGAATGGTCCTGGCCAGGAAACATCCGGCTGAAGTTGGGCGGCCGGGGAAGGCGGTAACGGGGGAAATAATCGTGCCCCCCGAGCCCAGGGATATTCAAATGACAGCCGGTTCCGGCGCTGTTTTAAGCAAAGATGGTTTAGAGATCATTGCCACCATAGCCGGCCGCCCCGTGGCAAGGGGGGTTAAAGGGCGGGTTGTTATCAGTGTGCTCCCTGCCCTCATGCACCCTGGTAATGTTGATATTACCTCGGGAAACATTTCTTTCACCGGTGATGTAATGATTGCCGGCCAGGTTGAAGAAGGAATGAGTGTTGAGGCTGGCGGTAATATTTATATAGAGGGCTCTGTATCCAGGGCCATGGTCCGGGCCGGGGGCTTAATTGAGGTAGGCGGCAATGTTTTTTCTTCCCTGCTGGCCGCCGGGAGTACGGGGGCTTTGCAACAGAAATGCGGCGCGATACTTGCCAGGGTTGCTGCCATCCTGGAGCAATTTGTAGCCGCTGCTACCCAGCTTTTCCATCATCCTTCCTTTAAAAAGGATGACCTTAAAGGTGGTATTGGTCCCCTGGTATTATTGCTTTTAGAGAAGAAATTTCGCGAGCTTCCTGCGGCGGTAGAATTACTAAAAAAGGAAGCCTACAGCCTTCCTGCTATATCAATGAATAGTTCGACGGCATTGATAAATGAACTGGAACGCCTGGTAAGGACACCATTGGCCATCAACAGTTTAGAACAACTGGAATCAATGTTGAAAGAAATTATAACCTGGCGGGATGAGATTAATACACCGCCTCAAGGTGCGTCCGACATTATAATTCACTACGCCATTAACTCAACCGTTATAGCCACCGGTAACATTAAAGTACTAGGTGATGGCTGTTATCATTCCAGGTTGCAGGCCGGGAAAGCGGTAGCTGTGCATGGTGTGTTCCGCGGTGGGGAGATCCAGGCCCAGGGTGACGTTTATATTAAGGAACTGGGCTCCCGTACCGGTACGAGCACTAGGGTCGAAACCCAGGCCGGGGCTACTGTGACCATAGATCATGCTTTTGAGAATACTTCCATCCGTATAGGTTCCCGTCAGTATAGTTTTGTTCAGGAAGAATGGGGAGTGCAGCTATGGCTTGACCGGGAAGGAAACCTGGCCAGGCGTAATATGCCAGCCTGATAGAAGCTAGCCGGATACAAAACCCCCTGAAGGGGGTTTTTACTTGCAGGAGGAAATCAAGGGTGGAGGAAGAATTATTAATGCGTTCTCGCGATAGCTAGACCGGGATGAAGAAGGGATATCATGCAACTGGAAGACATCAAGGGAATAGCCGTTTTAGGCACCGGCACCATGGGCCACGGCATTGCTTTATTATGCGCCCTGGCAGGTTATCAAGTGCGGCTTTTTGGCCGCAGTGATGCCAGCCTGGAGCGTGGCTTCAGCCAGATACGCTCCGGCCTGGAGTTGCTGGCAAGGAACGGTCTTGTAGATGACTTTCGCATTGAAGGGGTAATGGAAAACATTAAAGGGGTTACGACCCTTGCAGAGGCCGCTGCAGGGGCCGATTTTGTCATTGAAGCCGTGGTGGAAAACCTGGCCGTAAAGCAGGGGCTATTTCAAGAACTCGATGCCCTGGCCCCGCCCCACGCCATCCTGGCTTCAACCACATCCGGCCTGGACCCCACAGAGCTGGCGGCATTAACCAGGCGGCCGGAAAGGGTTATTGTTACCCACTTCTGGAATCCACCCCATTTGCTGCCACTGGTAGAGATAGTACGGGGTGAAAAAACGGCCGCGGCTACTGTGGACCTGGCTCGGGCCCTGGTAATCAGGCTGGGCAGGAAGCCCATTGAAGTCAAAAAGGCCGTGCCCGGCTTTGTGGGCAACCGCCTGCAGCTCGCCCTCCTGCGCGAGGCCCTGTACATCGTGGAACAGGGTTGGGCGACGCCGGAGGATGTAGATGCGGCCGTTAAATATAGCTTTGGCCGGCGCCTGGCAGTTACCGGTCCCCTGGAAAGCGCGGACCTGGGAGGCCTGGATGTGTTTTATAGCATCCAGTCTTACCTTAACCAGGACCTCTGCCATGAAAGAGGGCCGTCACAACTTCTCAAGGAAAAAGTAGAGCGGGGAGAACTGGGGATAAAGACCGGCCGCGGCTTTTACGACTGGCAGGATGAACGGGTAGCGGCCGTTAAGAAAGCCAGGGAAGAAGACCTGATTAAGCGGATGAAGGAAGATTTAGGGTTTATACCCGCGTTTCCAGCCAAAGCCGCAGCGGCTTATATGGCGGAGGCGGCCCGGACGGGGGAACGACCGGGGATATAATCCTGCTGCCCAAACATTGGATCGTAACATTTACCTCCAGGTAGCCGGAGGCCGGGTAGACGACGGCCTGCTGGCGGCGAAAGCCGGATTGCAGGGTAAGGGCGGCCGTCCTGCCGGCACTATCAGCATAAATTACTTCGACTTCATAAGAGTAGCAAGCCACGGCAATGGCCTGATCGCCAGGGGATAGGGGGAGCAATCGTCCCTGCGGCACAATGTTTTTTATCGTGCAGGTGAGGATCTTTACCGGCACGCCGGTCGCCGGACCGGTCGGGATATAAGGCCTGACAAGGAAGTTATCGTCTGCACGCCAGGTCGAAGCCAGCACCCTTTTAGCCACAATTAACTCAACACGGTAGGGAAAAGCTTGCCGGGCACCCTCCTGCCAGCCCGGCCAGCCAGGGACAAGTAGCTGGCCGGGCCTAACCGGCTGTAATTCGCGGGCGGGGATCAGCATCAGGGTATCCTGGAGAATATTGAAGGTCACAAGCTCCCCTACCGCCACCTGAATATCGATCCGGGGACCAATGCGGAACAGGTTGCCTTTATTGGCCACGCTGGGAGCCGTGAATGGCATCTTCCACCACCCGCTTGCTTGGTAAGAGCGCAAAGGCTTAGCGAAATACCTCCCCCAGCACCCTGGCCCAGCGCTCAGCCCATATTTTCCGGTCAAAGGTCACGGCCACTTCCCGGGCGCGCCGGCCCATCAGCTTTCTCTTGTCCTTATTTAGGGCAAGATCTTCAATGGCTGCCACCAGGTTTTCTACAGTCGGCTTAATTAAATAACCGTTATAGCCGTGGATGATGATGTCGCTTAAACCGCCCGCCAGCCCGGCAATTACCGGCTTACCGCAGGCCATGGCTTCCAGGGCAGCCAGGCTGGTGCCTTCAGTTGAGCGGGAGGGGATCAGGACAATATCGGCCTGCCGGTAAATTTCCGGCATCATCTCCAGGGGTTTCCAGTAGTAGAAACAGCGCTCCCGGCCGGCTGCCCACTGGGCCATGAGTTTTTCGGCATTATCATTATGGCCCCGGCCGCAGAAGTGAAACTCAAGCGGCTGATGGCAATGCTTTTTTCCCTGGCCAGCGGGTAAGCCAGGGTGAGGATAAAGTAGATGGCGTAATCGAAGGCCATGGAGTTTTCGTAAAAGGCGGTAGTCAGGTCGGGGAAGGTATAGTATTCACTTTTTGTTACCGGGATGCTGCGAATCCGTACGCCATCGAATTCTCTGGTCCAGCCGCCGCCGATCTGCCAGACCTCGACGTAAAAGCCCATTTCTTTGAGCAGGCGGCAAAGGTCCACCTGGTAACGTTCGGCACCACCCGGCAACAGTGGCGCTGGCGGTCAGGGGCATGAAACATCACTCCTTTTATTATCTTTGATAGTACTAAATTATGTTGCACGGTAAGAAATGGTAACTACTTCTCGCCGTTTTTCGAGCTAGATTTTTTCAGGATCCTATTTTTATGCTTTACCCCTCCTAAAAGTGATCAACGACCGAACTTGTTTGTATGGCCAAAAATTTACTGATATTTCAGATAGAAAAACATTAAAAAAGAGCCCTGGGCGCTGCTTGACTTACAGTCCCAGGGCCTGATGCACTTCAGGGATAGGTTTACCCTTCCGCCAGCTTCTTGTAGTATTCCAGCCGGGCTTTAGCATCGGCTTCGGCCTTGGCAAAGAGTTCTTCGGCCTTTTCCGGGAACTGATTCTGCAGGGAGGTGTAACGAATCTCGCCCATCAGGAAGTCCCGGAAGCTGGCTTTAGGAGCCTTGTAATCGAGAATGAACGGGTTCTTGCCTTCTTTGATCAGGTCCGGGTTGTAGCGGTACAGGGGCCAGTATCCGGATTCGACTGCTTTTTTGGCTTCCAGCTGGCTGTGGCTCATGTCGATACCGTGGTTAATGCAGGGCGCATAGGCTATAATCAGGGAAGTACCATCGTATTTTTCCGCTTCCACCAGAGCCTTGATCAGCTGGGTATGGCTGGCTCCCATGGCTACGGAAGCCACGTAGACATAACCGTAGGACATGGCCATGAGGCCGAGGTCCTTCTTTTTGGTGTATTTACCGCCGGCAGCGAACCTGGCCACGGCACCGGTCTGGGTGGCCTTGGAGGACTGACCGCCGGTGTTGGAGTAGACCTCGGTATCCAGGACCAGGATGTTGACATTGGCGCCGCTGGCCAGCACATGGTCCAAGCCGCCGTAGCCGATGTCGTAGGCCCAGCCGTCGCCGCCGATGATCCAGATGGATTTTTTCGTCAGGTAATCCTTCAGCCCGTCAATGGCTAGCAGCAGTTCCTTAACCCCGCCGTCGGCCTGCTTGATCTCTTCCGGCAGGAGGGCTTTAATTTGATCGCCTAACTCCCGGGAACGGTCGGCGTCTTCCTTGCCGGCCAGCCAGGCCTCACAGGCCGCCTTGAAGGCGGCGCTGACCGGTGCGGCCAGGACCCTGGTAATGGCGTCGGTTAGCTCTTCCCGGCGTTTTTCCACGGCCAGGCTGATACCGTAACCGAACTCGGCGTTGTCCTCAAAAAGGGAGCTGGCCCAGGCCGGACCGTGGCCCTGGCGGTTGACGGTGTACGGGCAGGTGGGTGCGCTGCCGCCCCAGATGGAAGAACACCCGGTAGCATTGGCAATAATCATCCGGTCGCCAAAGAGCTGGGTGACGAGCTTGACGTAAGGCGTTTCACCGCATCCGGCGCAGGCACCGGAGAATTCCAGCAAAGGCTGGCGGAACTGGCTACCTTTAACGGTGGCCGGGTTGAAATTAACCTTTACTTCCGGCAGCTGCTCGGCAAATTTATAGTTTTCGTTTTCCACGGCCACCACTTCATCCAGCGGCACCATGGTCAGGGCCTTGACCTTGGCCGGGCAGACATCAGCGCAGTTGGCACAACCCGTGCAGTCCAGGGGTGACACCTGGATGCGGAACTTCAGGCCGGCAGCCTCTTTGCCAATGGCATCTCTGGTGACGAAGGATGCCGGAGCCTGGGCCAGGTCTTCGGGCCGCGCCAGGTAGGGACGGATGGCCGCATGGGGGCAGACCAGGGAGCACTGGTTGCACTGGATGCAGTTTTCAGGTAGCCACTGGGGAACATTGACGGCAATCCCCCGTTTTTCATATTTAGTGGTACCGGTGGGGAAGACCCCGTCGGGAGTAAACGTGCTGACAGGCAGCTGGTCGCCCTTCAGGGCCATTATGGGCCGCACGACCTTACGAATGAATTCAGGCTCGTCATTCGTGGTCGTGGCTGCGGCCTCGTCCAGGGCTTCGGCCCAGGCAGCCGGGTATTTAATCTCTTCCAGGCCTTCCAGGGCTCGGTCCACGGCGGCCAGGTTCATGTTAACGATTTGCTCGCCTTTTTTGCCGTAGGTCTTGACGATGGAGTCCTTAATATACTTGATGGCATCGTCTACCGGAATAACATTGGCAATCTTAAAGAAGGCGACCTGCATGATGGTGTTAATGCGCCCGCCAAGGCCGACTTCCTGGGCGACTTTTACCGCATCGATATTAAAGAAGCGCAGTTTCTTACTGGCAATGGTCCGCTTCATGGCCGCCGGCAGGCGGATTTCCATCTCCTCGGCGCTCCAGGGGGAATTCAGGAGGAAAATCCCGCCCGGTTTGATACCTTCCAGCAGGTCATAACGGGTGACATAGGAAGGATTATGGCAGGCGATGAGATCCGCCTGATCGATTAAATAGCATGATTTAATGGGCTGGGGCCCGAAGCGCAGGTGGGAGATGGTGACACCACCTGATTTTTTGGCGTCATATTCAAAGTAACCCTGGGCATAAAGTTCGGTATGATCGCTAATAATTTTAATGGAGTTTTTGTTGGCGCCTACGGTACCGTCGGAACCCAGGCCAAAGAACTTGCAGCGGAAAGTCCCTTTGGGTGCCGTATCGATATATTCTTTGATTTCCAGGGAAGTATTGGTGACATCATCGATAATACCCACGGTGAAATGGTTCCTGGGCGTGTCCGCCGCCAGGTTGTCAAAGACGGCCTTCACCATGGACGGGGAAAATTCCTTGGAGCCGAGACCATAGCGGCCGCCAACGACAAGGATATTCCTGCCGTTTTCGGCCAGGACCGCCCGCACATCCTCGTAGAGGGGTTCGCCGGCGGCACCGGGTTCCTTGGTACGATCCAGGACGGCTATCCGTTGCACTGAAGCCGGTAACACCTTAAGGAAGTGCTCGGCCGAGAAGGGCCGGTAGAGGCGGACCTTAATGAGGCCAACCTTTTCGCCCTTGTCCACCAGGTAATTGACAGTTTCTTCGATGACCTCGCAGGACGACCCCATGGAAACAATGACCCGTTCCGCATCCGGGGCGCCTACATAATCAAAGAGGTGATAATAGCGACCGGTGAGGGCGCCGACCTGCTCCATCACCTGGGCGACAATGCCCGGCGTGGCCAGGTAATAGGGGTTGGCCGCTTCCCTTTGCTGGAAGTAGATATCCGGATTCTGGGCTGTACCCCGCTGGTGGGGGTGCTCCGGATTTAAGGCGCGGGCGCGGAAAGCGCGAATGGCCTCCCAATCCACCAGTTTGGCCATATCTTCATATTCAATGACGTCGATCTTCTGGATCTCGTGGGAGGTCCGGAAACCATCAAAGAAATGGACAAAGGGCACCCTTGCCTTCAGGGTAGCCAGGTGGGCTACCAGGCCCAGATCCATGACTTCCTGCACCGAGGCGGAAGCCAGCATGGCAAAACCTGTCTGCCGGGCGGCCATGACATCGGCATGGTCGCCGAAAATGGACAGGGCATGGGTGGAGAGGGCCCGGGCAGCTACATGGAAAACAGTGGGCAAAAGTTCGCCGGCAATCTTGTACATATTGGGGATCATCAACAGTAACCCCTGGGAGGCAGTAAAGGTGGTCGTCAGGGCACCACCGACCAGGGAACCGTGGACAGCCCCGGCGGCACCAGCCTCCGACTGCATCTCGATAACCTTCAGCGTCTTACCGAAAATGTTCTTGCGGCCGTGGGCGGCCCATTCATCAGCAATTTCGGCCATGGGCGAGGATGGCGTAATGGGGTAAATGGTAGCCACCTCGGACATGGCATAAGCCACATGGGCGGCTGCAGTGTTACCATCAAATGGTTGCTTGGGCATAATGGGCATTCTCCTTCACCAAGAAATTTAAGCCATACCCCTGGTCCCTATATTGATTCCATATATTAATCTATCATTAGAAAAAAAAATGGTCAATACCAAGTATGCAATACACATAATACACATAAAATATAATAATAAGAATACAAAATAATTACACAAAAAAGACCTTGCAGGGAGATGTTCCCGGCTATACCATCGCCGGGAACATCCTGTCCGGATGCAAGCAAAAAACAGGTTTTCCTGAACCGAAAGCCTCTTAGGGCCCCGTACCTATATCATCAATGCGCCAGCCGGTGGTCGGAGTTTCCCGCCGCAGGGTAATAAAACGAATTTGGCGGCCACTATCGTAGCTGATGACACGCCGGACGTTGATGTCTACTTCCACCATGTATTTCTTAACATCTGCCTGCTCTGACGACGAATCATGGTAGGGCTGAATACGGATCACTTTGGCCCGGGTGATGTTGTTTATTTCGTCGGCATCATTGGTAGCGTAGGAATAATTATAGAGGCGGTTGTTGTCCATGTTGCGGAACAGGTAACTTACCAGGCGCCGGCGGGTTTCCGTGGCATGGGCCGTCCGGGGATCTTTGTTGTCGATGGCTTCGTAGTAGGTCTCAATAACTTTTTCCGGCGTCATCTGGCTGATTAGCTTCTCCTGGGGGTTATCATGGTCGATATACTGGTCTACCCACTCGCCCCAGGTTTTGCCGGTGATTTCCTCCAGCCGCCGCCCTTTAAGGGAACAGGCAAAGGCATAATGCCGGCCGGCGTCCAGCCAGGCGCCGACTATTTTCTGGCCGTCTTTAACAATAACGGCCCGGTTGGCCTCCTGGCGGGGGGCCATGAAAGCCGGCAGGGGCTCTTCGATTTTATAAAGGTTGACGGTTACACTTTTACCCAGGTACGGGCTGAGATCAAGGCCCACATCCTTACTCAGTTCATTGTTATAGGCATAGTACAGGGAAACGGGATATTCCCCGGATTCATGGATAAACCTTTCGGGGAGGCGGCCGTTATAGCTTTTAATTTTATAGAAAATAGTCCACCCGTACTGTTTTAGAAAAGCGGCATCGGCCGGGTCGATGTCGCTGGAGGCCTCGGGGTATTCGGCCAGGGGAGCCAGTTTTGCAGCAAATTCCGCCGGTACCTGGTGCCAGCCGTCTTCCAGTTCCAGGTAGCCGGGGTTGTTATCCAGATGCCAGTAAGGATACTGCTTGCTGGCGATAGTTTCGCCGTTTCTTATGTATTTGAAGGCAAGATAGTCCTTGCTGCCATACCAGGATTTAGGTGGCGGGTCAATTTTGGGCAGCGGACCGAGGAGACGTAAAAAGCGCTGGGTCAGCTGCTTGTCAACGAGGTTAATAACCTGGCGGGGTTCTCCGCCTGGCTGCTGGGTTACATAAAACTCCAGGCCGGTAATCTCATCCTTAAATTCATTAAAGGTAGCCGCTGTCTCTTTACGGGTCTGGCAACCGGCCAGGTTCAGGATGATTAAAACCGCCGCTAGAAATATAGATAAACCTCTCCGCATATATATTCTCCTTTATTTAAAATACCTATCATAAATTATAGACGTATTTTCCCAAATTAAGGTTCCCCACCGGGAAATAAGAATTATACTTTACCTGGAGCTATTGTACACCCAAAGCCGGGAGGTGCAAATAGTTTTTTACAAAAAAGCCTTGACCGGGCTTTCCCGGAAATTTACAATTAAACTAGTTCTGAGGTGGAGAGTATGCGGGTGCGTTATAAATTCTGGCTGGAAGATGGCGAGCATGTTTTTGGCGAGGGCCTCTTTGAGCTCCTGCAGGAGATTGACCGGCGGGGTTCCATTAACCAGGCGGCCCGGAGCCTCAACATGTCCTACCGCCAGGCGTGGGGCCAGGTTAAAAAGGCGGAAGGCCGCCTGGGGGAAAGGCTTCTCTCTACCCGGGTGGGGGGTGAGACGGGAGGCGGGGCTGAACTAACGCCCGCCGGCAGGTGGTTTTTGCAGCGTTACAAGCAGTTTAGACGCGAGGCCGGGGAGGCCATCGAAGCGGCTTTTCAACGTCACTTTGGTTAAGGTTCTTTTTTATGCCACCGCTATGCTGAAATAAACATAATGAGAGGGGATACATAATGGCAAAAATTAAGCAATTTACCGCCGCCTTAATCGCCCTGGGTTTCCTCCTGGTAGTAGGGACAGGCGGCTGCGGGCGGGCCGCCGGTCCGGGAAACAACCAGCCTGCACCTGTGGCTAATAAAGATATTGCTAAAGCTCCGGTTAAAAAGGACCTGATTCTAGCGACAACTACCAGCACCGTGGATAGCGGCTTACTCGATGTCCTGATCCCCATGTTTGAGGGAAAAACCGGCTATACCGTCAAGACCACTGCCGTTGGGACGGGACAGGCCCTGGCCATGGGCGACCAGGGCAATGCCGATGTTCTCCTCGTCCACGCCCCGGAGGCTGAAATGCAGCTGGTGCAAAAAGGGACAGTCATTAATCGCCGGCTGGTCATGCATAATGATTTCATTATTGTCGGCCCGCCCGGCGACCCGGCCGGGATTAAAGGGGTCAAAAAGGCGGCGGATGCTTTTAAGGAGATTGCCGCTAAACAAGCCATCTTTATCTCCCGGGGCGATGATTCCGGCACCCATAAGATGGAGAAAACCATCTGGCAGGCAGCCAATATTAAACCGGCAGGTAAATGGTACCAGGAGGCCGGAGCCGGCATGGGGCAGACCTTAAACATCGCTTCTGAAAAAGGCGGCTACACCCTGACGGACCGGGCCACTTACCTCGCGTTGAAGAAGAATCTTAAACTGGACATCATGGTGGAGGGAGATAAGGCCTTGCTGAATATTTACCATGTCATGCAGGTGAACCCGGATAAATTCCCCGGGATGGCCATTAACAGCGAAGGCGCCAGCGCTTTTGTGGACTTCATGATAGCCCCGGAGACGCAGAAGGTCATCGGCGACTTTGGCAAAGATAAATTCGGCCAGTCCCTCTTCTTCCCCGATGCCGGTAAAGATGAAAACACCCTGGGCCGGTAGGGGGATAAACCGTGGATGCAGTCTGGCAGGGACTGGTACAGGCCTTCAAGATACTAATCAGGCTGGACCCGGAGGTCATGGAAGTGGTAGCCCTGACCCTCAAGGTATGCGGCCTGGCTACGGCCGTTAGCGTTTTCCTGGGGGTCCCCGTGGGCACGTTCCTGGCCCTGAAGGAATTTCCCGGCCGCCGGCTCATCGTCAGCCTGGTCAATACCGGCATGGGCCTGCCGCCGGTAGTCGTTGGTCTCTGGGTGAGTTTACTTCTCTGGCGCAGCGGCCCCCTGGGCCGGCTGGGGCTCATTTATACCCCGGCGGCCATGGTAATTGCCCAGGCATTTATTGCCGCCCCCCTGGTAACCGGCCTGACCATGGCCGCCATCCAGCAGCTGCCGGCCAAACTTAAGACCCAGGTCCTGGCCCTGGGGGCTTCACCGGGGCAGTTATACTGGACCCTCATCAAAGAAGCCCGCCTGGGCATCCTGGCGGCTATTATTGCCGGTTTCGGCGCGGTTATTTCCGAGGTTGGGGCGGCAATGATGGTTGGCGGGAACATCATGCACCAGACCCGGGTCCTGACTACGGCCACGGTAATGGAGGTGTCCAGGGGGCATTTTGATATTGCCATGGCCTTGAGCTTTATCCTCCTGGCCCTGGCCTTCGGCGTTACGGCCCTCCTGACCCTTTTACAGCAGCGGACGCGGGCTGTACCGGACGGCAGGAGGAATTAATTCCGCGGGGGGAGTTCGATGGGTATCAGCATCCGGGCTGAAGGACTGCGGGTCAGCAAGGGCGGGCGTGAGATTCTGGCCGTCGACAGCCTGGAAATCGGACGGGGAGAGGTGTGGGGCCTGATCGGCCCCAACGGTGCCGGCAAAAGTACCCTGCTGCAGGTCCTGGCCTTACTGGAAGAGCCGGATAGCGGCAGCATTTTCTTTGACGGGCAAAAAATCGATTACCACCGGGCTCTCTCCTGGCGCCGGCAGCTGGCGGTGGTTTTCCAGGAGGCCTTGTTGCTGGATACGACAGTTTTTAACAACGTTGCTGTGGGCCTGCGTTTCCGGGGTATTCCCTGGCCGGTAGTAAAGGAGCGGGTGGAACGCTGGCTGGAGGTTCTCCGGATCAGCCACCTGGCTGGCCGGCCGGCATGGCGACTTTCTGGCGGTGAAGCCCAGCGAGTCAGTTTGGCCAGGGCTTTTGCCGTGGAGCCGCGGATCCTTTTTCTGGATGAACCCTTTGCCGCCCTGGACGCTCCCACCAGGAGCGCCCTGCTGGAAGAACTCTACCTTATCCTGCGGCAGACGAGGATTACAGCTATTTTTGTGACCCACGATTTTAACGAACTGCCTTTTCTGGCGGACCGCGTGGCGGCCCTCCAGGGGGGGCGAATCGTCCAGAGCGGCACCCCGGAAAATATTCTCCGGCAGCCGGCCAGCGTGGAGCTGGCTGCCTTTGTCGGCATTACCAATCTCCTGCCGGGTGAGGCACGCTTAAACGGCAGTGGCCCCGTCCAGGTCCGCCTCCAGGGGGGGATGACCATCCTGGCTGCTACGCGCGTGGGCGGGCGGGTGGTTGCCTGCCTGCGGCCGGAAGAAATAATTATTCAGGGTGTTAATGCTGCTGTGCCAATGGCTAACAGCTTGCGGGGGCGGATCAGGCACATTATACCCCAGGGGGGCCTGTACCGGATTGAACTCGACTGCGGCCTGCCCCTGGTGGCTCTGGCCGGGGCTTCGCAGCTGCGTCAGGGCTGCCTGCAGCCGGGAGGAGAAGTTCTGGCCACCTTCCCGCCGGAAGCCGTGCACTTGATCCCGGCGTAACCGGCACCGCACCATATTATGCCTCCTTAATCCGCCGTACTTTTATAGGCCCACTAGCAGGTAAGCAAGAAATGCACGGCAGGAAAAAGCGCCTTTTTGGTAACGGCAGCGATTCCTAATGGAAATATATAGGCGTACGTGTTGGCCCCGGGAGTTAGGTATGCTATACTAAGACCGGTCCTTAGTGTCGATTTGTAGAGTTGTGTAAAAACAACATTAATAGTGGGGCGATGACAAGATAATTAGAAAAATTTTATTCTTAATCCTACCGGTCTTATTCGCGTCCACCTTCACTGCTTGTTCCCGTGTTTCTACTGTCAACAATGACCCTCCTGTAAAAGAAACGCCCCCGGCAGTGGTGGATAAGCAATACATTGTACCCGGGGAACAACAAAACGAGGCCGAACTTCAGGAACCCCGGAAGGTGGAGCAGAAGCCGGATTGGCCGACGAAAGACACGAAACCGCAACAGGAAGAAATTTTATCTTCCAAATCTTTCAGTTTTTGGTATCAATTAAAGGATGGCAGAGCGCGGACAGCAACGGAAATAGAACGACTGCTGGATAAATATAATGGTATCTTTGTCGGGCCGCCGCAAAAAAAGATTTATTTGACCTTCGACCTGGGATATGAGGCCGGGTATACCGCCAAGATTTTAGATACTTTAAAGCAGCACAATGTAAAAGCGGCCTTTTTTGTGACGGGCGATTTCGTCAAAAAACAGCCCCAGCTTGTTAAGAGAATAGCCGCTGAGGGACACATTGTTGGCAATCACACAGAAACTCACCCGGACTTAAGCAGCCTTACCCCAGAAGGAATTACCAGGGAACTGAAAAGCGTCGACCAGCGGCTAGCCGCCTTGGGGGTGCCCGCCGCCAAATTTTTCCGACCCCCGCAAGGGGTCTTCAGCGAGATTGTCTTAAAAACAGCCAGGGACAATGGTTACCGGGCCGTTTTGTGGAGTTTTGCCTACCGTGACTGGTTGACCGATGAACAGCCGGAAAAAGGGTTCGCCAGGACGACTATTCTTAAAGGTGCATTTCCTGGTTCGGTGCTTCTCCTCCATGCTGTCAGCCGGAGCAACACCGAGGTACTCGGCGACGTAATACTGGAATTAAAAAGTAGAGGTTATACCTTCGGAACTTTAAACGACCTGTAAACCTTTAACCATTTTTTACACCCGGCCAGAAGGGGGCGGAGCTATTCGACATCTCATTAAGGCCCAAGAAAAGATAAACGCCGACACAGACCACCTCGACCGTATCGAGCATGTTGTCGTACCGTTCCGTGATTTTTTCGGGGCCCCACTGTGACGTTACTGCCCCACAGTTCAAAAGCATGGTTCGTCATAAATATAGAGGGTACCCTGGTGTAAGTTCCCCCTTTGCTAGTCAAGATAATTGCTAACTGGATGAGTTTTACTAATCCACTCTTGCAGGATTTTAATTAACTACGCTATAATAGGCGCGAAAGGTGGTGGTGGCAGTGCCCAAGGTGCTGATTGTTGATGATGAGCCGGCGATATTGGAGCTGGTATCCTTTAACCTGCAACAGGCGGGTTTTACTACCGTAACGGCCAGTGATGGGGCGGAGGCCCTGCAAAAGGCGGCTACGGAAAAGCCGGATCTTATTATTTTAGATGTAATGCTACCTAAAGTGGACGGCTTTGAAGTCTGCCGCAGCTTGAGGGCCAGGGGCAATACCCCCATCCTTATGCTTACGGCTCGCCGGGAAGAGATAGATCGGGTCCTGGGGCTGGAACTGGGAGCCGATGATTACCTCACCAAGCCCTTCAGTCCCCGCGAACTGGTGGCCCGGGTACGCGCTATTTTGCGCCGGGCGGCAGAAAACCAGCGCCAGCCGGACGAAATCCTCACCATCGGCGATGTGGTGATTAACCCGGCCAGCCATGTGGTCACGGTAAAGGGTAAACCCGTAGATTTGACTTTGAAGGAGTACCAGCTCCTGCACCTGCTGGCGGAAAACCGGGGGCGGGTTTTCAGCCGGGAAGCACTGCTGGAACGTCTCTGGGAAGGGGAGTATTACGGCGATACGCGCACTATCGACGTCCACATCCGCCATTTACGGGAAAAAATAGAAGAAAACCCCAGCAACCCACAGTATATCATCACCGTCCGTGGTGTGGGGTATAAATTTCGCGATTAATCAGCAGTCGTGCCGGGGGGCTTCTTTGACCTTCATCAGCGCCTGGGTAAGGGCGCGGTAAATATCGGCCCGGTGCTGGGCTTCCAGCATGGCCAGTTTGGAGTAAATTGCCCCCTTTTCCCGCACCGCATACCGGGGCGGCAACTGGTTTAAAGCCAGCGCTACTATATCGTGACGACAGGTATCACAGCGGCAGGCCTCAGGGTCTTGGCTGAGGACCTGGTCCAGCAGCTCCCATACACAGTCCTCCATATAGTTCTTTAAAAAGAGTTCTCTGGCCATTTGTTTCTCCTTTCCGCCTTTCAACCGGCAATTATGTTTTTGTTTTTAGCCTAAATATTCGCCTTACCCCGTTTTCCTTCCTTCTTTTCCCCTGGATTTAAAAATTAAAATAACGCGACTATTACTGGTATATCAGCTTACCCCCGTGGTGAGAATAGCTATAGTCACCAAAAGAGGAATTAGCGCCGCAATGCCTAATAATTACTTAGCAAAAAAGTTTAAATTAAGGAGATGCCTTTTTTTGGATGCCCTGAAAGTGCGGGCTTATGGTAAAATAAATCTGACTCTGAAGGTCCTGGACCGCCGGCCGGATGGTTTTCATAACTTAAGCACCATTTTCCAGGTCATTGCCCTGCAGGATTCCCTCACCTTGAGCCGGTGTCCTGAAGGTATTAAACTTGAAGTCAGGGGGGCACCTCTTTCCGCCGGTCCCGACAACCTGGTACACCGGGCGGCCGCCTTACTTCAGCAGCGATATGGTTTTCCGGGTGTGCGCATCACCCTCACCAAGAGGATCCCCCTGGCGGCCGGCCTGGCCGGGGGCAGCAGTGACGCGGCGGCTACTTTACTAGGGCTTAATTACCTGTATAACCTGGGCCTGACACCAGGACAGTTAGCCCGGGAAGGGGCCAGGCTGGGGTCGGATGTACCTTTTTGTGTCCTGGGTGGCACGGCCCTGGGACGGGGCCGGGGGGAAGAATTATATCTTTTACCGCCGGCTCCCAGGCTCTGGCTGGTGCTGGTGAAACCTCCCTTTGGCGTCAGCACGGCAGCCGTCTATCAGGGCTGGGATGCTGTCCCCTCGCGGCAGAACCCGGAACCCCCTGATGAGGAAAAGGCCCTGGCGGCCTTAAAGGCCGGTGACCGGGAGCAGCTTGTCAGGGCCCTGGGTAATGACCTGGAGATAGTGACCTGCCGGTTGTACCCGGAAGTGATGGCCATTAAATTAAGCCTTATGGCTGCCGGAGCGGAACGGGCCGTCTTGTGCGGCAGCGGCCCGACGGTCTTTGGGGTGGCTCCCGACCGGGAGACGGCCATCAGCATCGCTTCCCGGTTGCGGCAAACTTACCCGGAGACAATAGTAACCTGCACTTTATAGGTGGGGCCGCTTGAATGAGCTGGGTGCAGGGCGCTCTGCCAAGGTCCTGGGACAAAATTTCTCGGAGGGGGGGTTATATTTGGTAAACGGCTATGGCAAAGGTGGTACAATGAAGAATCTCCTCAACGGTAAACTGGAAAACTATAAACCTTTACGGGAAATCGTGTTTGAAGCCCTAAGGGAAGCCATTATCAATGGCCAGCTGAAAGCCGGCGAAAGGCTCATGGAAGTCCAGCTGGCGGAAGAAATGGGTGTCAGCCGGACCCCTGTAAGGGAAGCCATTCGCAAGCTGGAGCTGGAAGGTTTTGTCGTGATGATTCCCCGCAAGGGAGCTTATGTGGCCGACCTTTCCACCAAGGATATCGCCGACGTTTTTGAAATTCGCTCCGCCCTGGAGTCCCTGGCCGCCGCCCTGGCCTGTGAACGCATTACGGATGATGAGTTAGACGAGCTGGAGCGCCTGTTAATAAAAGTGGCTGATTGCGTGGCGGCCGACGACCTGGAGACCCTCATTGAGGTTGACACCCAGTTCCATGATGTTCTGTACCGGGCCAGCCGCAATGACCGCTTAGTACAAATTATCAATAACTTGCGGGAACAAATCCAGCGTTTTCGTACCACTTCCCTGGGAACGCCGGGGCGGATGCGGGAAGCCCTGGAGGAACATAAACAACTGGTGGAAGCCATTACCGCCCGCAATATAGAACTTGCCCGGCGCCTCGCCCAGGAACACATCGAAAACGCCGAGAATCGGATGATGGAGGCCATCCGGGAAGAAATGCGTTCCAGCGGGGGCCCTAAAAAATAAAGAAGGGGGGGTTAAGGGTGGAGGTGGATGCTGTTATCCTCGCCGGGGATCAAGAAGGCCGGGCCCTGTTACCTGTCGGTTCCCGGCCTATGATTGCCTGGGTGGCGGAAGCCCTCCTGGCTTCGGGACGTATCCGGAGACTGGTGGTGGCCGGCCCGCAGGAACTTGCCCCGGCCCTTCCCCCTGATGTCACCTTTGTGCCGGCCGGGCGAACGGCTGTAGACAGCGCCTTGAACGGAGCGGCAGCCTTTCCGGACGCCGAATGGCTGCTCCTGGTTACCGCCGATATTCCTTTGCTGAAGCCCGAGGCAGTAAGGGACTTCCTGGACCGTTGCCAGGAACGGCCGGCCGATTTTTATTACCCCATCGTCAGCCGGGAATGCAATGAGGCCAGCTATCCCGGAGTAAAACGCACCTATGTCCGCCTGCGCGATGGAACCTTCACCGGCGGTAATATGGTTTTAATTAAGACCTCGGCCTTACCTATCTGCGCCCGCCGGGGCCAGGAACTGGTAAGATTGCGCAAGAGCCCCCTGGCTTTAAGCCGGCTGGCAGGCCTTAAGTTTATAGTAAAGTTTTTAACCCACCGCTTGACAATTGCCGAGGCAGAAAAGCATTTCTCCCGCCTGCTGGGAGCCCGGGGGGCAGGGATAATCTCCCCGTATCCCGAAATCGGTATCGACGTTGACAAGGAAAGCGATCTGGAACTTGCCAGAAGGGTTTTGGGCAGTGGGCCGAAGGAGTCCTTCATAGAGGGCTAACGCCCCCCCACTACGAAACAATGAAAATTTGTTGGGTGTAAGGATGGGGACATATCCCCACCAGAAGGCACCGTTTTTGGCAGAACCCTGATTTGGAGGAGATCCAATGGCCGAAACAGTTGCCGTTATCCTGGCCGCCGGCCAGGGGAAGCGGATGCATTCCCGGCTGCCCAAGGTGCTTCATCGTATAGCCGGGCGCAGCCTCTTGGAACACGTCCTGGCGGCAACCAGGGAAGCCGGCATTGAGGATAACATCATCGTCATAGGCCACGGGGCCGGTGAAGTCAAGGCCGTTCTGGGAACGGAGCAGAAATACGCCTTCCAGGAGCAGCAACTGGGCACCGGTCATGCCCTGGCCCAGGCCCGGGAAGCTGCCGGGGAAGCCAATACTGTTCTGGTCCTTTGCGGCGACACCCCCCTGATCAGGCCGGCTACTTTAACCGGGCTGTTACAGCATCACCGGGATACGGGAGCCGCTGTTACAATCCTATCGGCCCGCATTGCCGATCCCACCGGTTACGGACGCATTATCCGCGACGGGCAGGGGCGGGTTAAGGGTATAGTCGAAGAAAGGGATGCCACCCCGTCCGAGAAGGCAATTAATGAAATTAATACCGGTATTTATTGTTTTGCTGCCGCCTTTCTCTGGCCGACCCTGGCCCAGTTAAAACCTGATAACGACCAGGGGGAATATTACCTTACCGACGTCGTGGCCCTGGCCGTAGACCAGGGGCTCCGGGTCGAGACGCTGGTTGCCGGAGACGCCGGAGAGGTCCTGGGGGTCAATGACCGCGCCCAGCTGGCAGCAGCCGGGGCCGTTTGGCGGCGCCGGATCAATGCCGCCCATATGCAGAGCGGAGTAACTATCATCGATCCGGAAACGACTTATATAGATGTTACGGTAACCATTGGCCGGGACACGATTATTTATCCTGGTACCTTCCTTGAGGGGAATACTATTATTGGTGCCGGATGCTGCCTGGGCCCCGGGACTACCATCCGGGACAGCCAGGTAGGAGACGGTAGTACCATAACCTATGCCGTAGTCCTGGAAAGCACTATTGGCCCGGGCTGCCAGATAGGCCCCTTTGCTTATTTGCGGCCGGGGACTATCCTGGAAGCAGGCGTTAAGGTGGGAGACTTTGTCGAAATTAAGGCTTCGCGGGTTGGCCGGGGTTCCAAGGTGCCGCACCTGACTTACCTGGGTGATGCTACCGTGGGTAGGGAGGTAAATATAGGCGCCGGGACCATTACCTGTAATTACGACGGCCGGCAAAAGTGGCCGACGATTATTGAAGACGGGGCTTTCATTGGCAGTAATACCAACCTGGTTGCCCCCGTCAGGGTAGGGGCCGGGGCCCTGATAGGTGCCGGCTCTACCATTACCGAAGATGTACCGGCCGGGTCCCTGGCCCTGGCCCGGGAAAGGCAGGTTAATTTACCCTCCAGGGGTAAAAAAGGCGAAGAAAGAAGGCAGGAAAAAAGGTAAAAAAGGCGAAGTAAATACAGCGTTAAACCTTTCCCCTGGAACCTGGAGGTTATTAAAAAGAAAATGGAAACAGAGAGCGCACGTTTAAAAATCTTTAGCGGCAATGCCAACCCCGAGCTGGCCCGGGAGATTGGCGCCTACCTGGGCGTACCTCTGGGCGCGGCTAAGGTTAGCCGTTTCAGCGATGGTGAAATCAGTATCGCCATCGATGAGAGCGTCCGGGGCGAGGATGTCTTTGTCATCCAGCCCACCTGTGAGCCCGTCAATGATAACCTGATGGAACTTTTAATCTTGATTGATGCTTTGCGGCGCGCTTCAGCCTGGCGCATTACAGCGGTGGTACCTTATTATGGCTATGCCCGCCAGGAACGCAAGACCCGGGCCCGGGATCCCATCTCGGCCAAGCTGGTAGCCAACTTGATTACCGCTGCCGGTGCCGACCGGGTACTGACCATGGATCTCCATGCGGCGGCCATCCAGGGTTTCTTTGACATCCCGGTTGACCACCTGACGGCAGTACCGATACTTGCCGATTATTTCAAAAGCAAGGGCTTTGACCGTGCTGTAGTCGTGTCGCCGGATTTGGGAGGGGTGACCCGGGCGCGAAATTTTGCCGAACGCATCGGAGCCGAAATTGCCATCATCGACAAGCGGCGTCCGGCACCCAATGTGGCTGAGATTATGAATCTCATCGGTGATGTTAAAAATAAAACGGTCATCATGATCGATGACCTCATCGATACGGCGGGGACCATTTGCCAGGGGGCCGGGGCTTTAATGGAGCAGGGCGCCAGAGCTGTGTACGCCTGCTGTACCCACCCGGTACTTTCCGGGCCGGCCCGGGAACGCCTGGCCGCAGCACCGCTGCAGGAAGTAGTCGTCTGCAATACCATTCCCGTACCGGAAAGCAAAGAAATGGCCCAGCTGCGGCGCCTTTCAGTAGCCCCTCTCCTTGGCGAAGCCATTATCCGCATCCACAAGGACCTGTCCGTCAGTAAACTTTTCGATTAGTTCCCAGCCTCGGGGGGCGGATCGCCGTTTTTTTTGCGGCCAAAGGGCAGGCGTTGGCGGTAACGGTTAAAGACCTCCGCTGCCCGGCGGGTAATCCCGCAGGCGCCCTGGAGGGCTTTGCCGGCACCGGCGGCAGTTTCCTGCCATTTGACGTTTAACAGACCCCCGGGTTTCTGGAGGGCTTCTTCGGCCCCTGCCCTGGCTATCAGGGCGTCCCGACCGCAGGTGATGATTTGAGTGGTTGCGAGGCTCCTGGTTCCATGGAGGAGGCCGCTTTTAATATCCAGGTAATAAATCTTGCCGTCCTGGGGGTCAAAACGAAAGTCATCTACGGTACCCATGACGGTACCTTCCTCTGTAATAACCCTGGCACCCAGCAGGGGGAGGGGATGTTTGGCCAGGACTTCCAGTTCTGGCAGGGAACTTAATTTCACTACGGCACTGGCCTGGTCTACGGTGACGGCATGGTTACCGACGCTTTTGACATGGCTATAAGGGATTACCGGTTGCTCTTTAAACCATCCTTTACGGTCCACAGTGAAAGCAGCAATGACCATTTTTTGCTGGTCAATTAAGAGGCGCTTGATGCGCCCCAGCTGATGGCCGTCGGCCAGGCTGACTACGGGCATACCCATTAGCTTTTTGCTGGTATAAAACATCCTTCTCACCTCCCGGCTTATAACATGCTTATTCAGCCGGTAGGGGGTTTATGCTGTTTCCAGGTAGGCTAAACTTAAATACTGAAAGGAGTTGGGACTATGCAAGCCCAGACACTGTTAGTAGAAGTGCGGCCTGACACTGGTAAACAGACGGCCAGGCGTTTACGCCGGCAGGGAAAATTACCTGGAGTTATTTATGGGAAAAAAGCGGGTAATATACCTCTGGCCATTCCCCTGAAGGAGCTGGAAAGGCTTCTCGCCCGGGAAGGAGAAAATGCTTTATTGAAGGTAATCGTCACCGGGAACGGGAAAGAAAAAGAATTTGCCGCGGTAATCAGGGAGGTCCAGCGTCACCCCATCAAAGGTGTAATTACCCACGTGGACCTGTACCAGATTTCCCTGGACGAAAAAATCAGGGCTACAGTACCGGTCATCCTGGAAGGGGAAGCCAGGGGTGTTGAACAGGGCGGCATTCTCCAGCATGGCCTGCGAGAGGTGGAGGTCGAGAGCCTGCCTGCCGACCTGCCGGAGGGTATAACTGTTGATGTCAGTAACCTTGGCGTGGGAGAACACCTGACGGTCGCCGACATTAAAGCACCGCCGGGGGTAAAAATTCTTTCCGAACCGGATGCCGTAATCGCTACGGTGGTAAGTACCCGGGCCGTAGAAGCTGAAGAAGGCGCTGGAGCGCCGGCGGGAGAAGGAGAAACACCGGCAGCGGAATAAGCCGGTGAAGACAACTAGAGTTGGGGGCGCTAATTTGCCGGTGCAGATGGTGGTGGGCCTGGGCAATCCCGGGCCCAGTTATGAAGCGACCCGGCATAATGCGGGTTTTATGGTCCTTGATCTTCTGGCCGACGAACTGGGAATTGACTTTAATTCCAGCCAGCACCAGGCGCTCATCGGCCGGGGGATGGTAGGGGAAAGGCGGGTCCTCCTGGTCAAGCCCCAGACCTATATGAATAATAGCGGCCGGGCCGTAGCCCCCCTGGCGCGCTGGTACGATATCGCCCCGGCCGACATGATAATTGTACACGATGACCTGGATCTGGCGCCGGGGCGGATGCGGATCAGGCCTGCCGGCAGCTCCGGTGGTCACCGCGGTTTGCAGTCGATTATCACCGCCCTGGGGACTACGGCCGTACCAAGGTTAAAAATAGGTATTGGCCGGCCGCAAGAGGGGCAAAATGTGGTTGACTACGTGTTACAGCCCTTCAGTGAAGGCGACTGGGCCCTGGTGGGCCCGGTCCTCCAGAAGGCGGCCCAGGCCCTCCGTTTCCTTCTGGAAGGAGGGGAACTGGAGGAGGCCATGAACCGTTTTAATGTTAAACCATGATTTTTCTTAAAACCTTAATGACAGGTCTTCTGGCGGCCCTGGTAGCCTGGGGGGTTAATTACGTTCTCCTGGGACTGAGGTTGAATAATAGAGCTGTCCTCACTTTTTTAGGCCCCTTGGGGGAAGAGACTTTAAAGACCGGCCTGTGCCTTTTGACGGGAGCTTCCCTGGCCGGTGTGCATGCTGTATTTGGTTGCGCTGAAGCCGCCTGGGAACTGGCCGGCGTATCTCAGGCCAAGAGACAGGGCAAGCTAAAACCGGCCCTGGCGGCGGTGGCAGGCCATTCCTTTTTTGGCTTGCTGGTATCCCTGGCTTTCGCTCGTTTCGGCCGGGCCGACGTGGCCCTGGCCGCCGGTTTCCTGGCTCACCTGGCCTGGAACCGGCTGATTTTAGCCCTGCATTGATTTTGCAATACAATTATAAAACTTGACTTCTTTCCGGGGGGCAGAATATAATAAATACTGGATGAGGAGTATTGTGAAAGAAAAGGCCCTGGAAAAGGGCCTTTTCTTCATCAACAAAGGCTTGGATACTGGTTGGAGTGCAGTATAAATGTATAATTATGGTATATTGCAAATTGTCAGAGATAGTTCCCAATTTCACAGCATAGTAAAAGGCTTGAACCAGGGCCTGGCGGAGCAACAGCTCTACGGCCTCCCGGAAGGCTTAAAGGGGCTGTGGCTGGCAGCCATGCTCCTCGATTACCATCCAATCCTGGTGGTTACGGCAGGGAGCGATGAGGCCGGGCGCCTGGCAGCCGACATCGATTCTTTCCTGGCGGGCTCAGGCACCGGCTATCTCCCGGCGAGGGAGCTCCTTCCGTTAGAGGTATACGCCCACAGTCCGGAACTGGCCGGCCAGCGCCTTAAGACCCTGACGGACATGGTCAGCGGGCGGATGCGGCTTCTTGTGATTCCGGTAGATGTTTTGCTCCAGAAACTGCCGCCGCCGGAGATTTTAAAGGAGGCCCTCCTCTCCCTGGAAATCGGCCAAACTATTAAGCGCGAGGTCCTCCTGGAGAGGTTAATTGCCCTCGGTTACCAACGGCAGGAAGTAGTCGAAGCCCCTGGCCAGCTGGCCGTCCGGGGGGGCATTATTGACATCTATCCCCTGGGTGCCGGGGAACCGGTGCGTTTAGAATTATTTGGCGATGAAATTGATTCTCTCCGTTTCTTCGATCCGGATACCCAGCTGTCGGTGGCAGAGACGCGGGCCGTAACCATCGGGCCGGCCCGGGAGGTTCTCCCTCCACAGGATATCAAGCCCGGGCTGGAGGCCCTGCAGGCCGAATTTTCCCAGACATATGCTACCCTGCGCAACCGCCAGCCCCAGGCAGCCCGGGAGTTAAAGGAGAGGATCCAGAAGGTAATGGCCCGGCTGGAGCTGGGAGACTGGCCGGAAGGTATTGACCAGCTTCAGGCCCTCTTTTACCCGCGCCTGGCCACCCTTTTCGATTACTTTTCGCGTCCACCCCTGGTGGTTCTCGATGACCCGGCACGTTTGCAGGAAGAAATGCGCCGGCGGGAACAGCAACGCTTAGGGGTTTTTACCGAAATGCTGGCCAGCGGCCTGGCTTTACCCTCCCAGGGGCAGGCCTACCTGGAAACGGATGAACTGGAGCGTCTTTTCAGTTGCTACCAACGCCTCTACTTTTCCATCTTACCCCGGCGGGCGCCGGGGACCAGTCCCCGGCAGGCCATCGGTGTTGGCGCCCAGTCCATCCCGGCCTTCCAGGGGCGGATGAATCTGCTGGTTGACGAACTTAGCCGCTGGCGGCGGGATGGTTACCGTACCATCTTTATGGTAGCCGATCCGGAACGGATGGCCAGTTTGCGCCAGGCCCTGGCCGATCAGGGTATAGGCAGCCAGGTTTTGGATGAAGTGGCTGCCGTTCCCGGGAACGGGCAGGTGCTTTTTGTGTCCGGACGCCTGCAACAGGGATTTTCCTGGCCCGAGATGCGACTGGCCGTACTGGGTGACACGGAAGTTTATGGCGGGGTTAAAAGGCCACGACGGCTTAAGGCTGCCAGGGAAGGCAGCAAAATCACATCTTTTAGCGATCTCCGGGAAGGTGATTACGTTGTCCATGTTCACCATGGCATTGGCCGTTACCTGGGCCTGAAGCAGCTGGAGGTAGGAGGCGTCAAAAAAGACTACCTCCTCATCCAGTACGCCGGCCAGGACCGTCTCTATGTGCCCATTGACCAGGTCTCCCTGGTGCAAAAGTACGTAGGGGCTGAAGGTCATGTACCGCGCTTGTACCGCCTGGGAGGCAATGAATGGCATAAGGTTAAGAGCCGGGTCCAGGAAGCTGTCCAGGCCATGGCCGAGGAATTGCTGGAGCTCTATGCCAAACGGGAAGCCATCCCCGGCTATGCTTTTTCACCCGATACGCCCTGGCAGCGAGAATTTGAAGAGGCCTTTCCCTATACCGAGACGCCGGACCAGCTCAAGGCCATCGCTGAAGTGAAGGCGGATATGGAGAGACCCCGGCCTATGGACCGCCTTCTCTGCGGCGATGTCGGTTATGGCAAGACGGAGGTGGCCATGCGAGCAGCCTTTAAAGCCGTCATGGACGGCAAACAGGTGGCCGTCCTGGTACCGACAACCATCCTTGCCCAGCAGCACTATAATACCTTTAAGGCACGCTTTGAGAATTTCCCGGTAAAGATAGCCGTTTTAAGCCGCTTCTGTTCACCCGGGGAGCAAAAGCGGGTTGTTAAAGCTTTAAAGAGGGGCGAGGTGGATATTGTCATTGGCACCCACCGCCTGCTGTCCGGCGATGTCTCCTTCAAGGACCTGGGCCTGGTTATCATCGATGAAGAACAGCGCTTTGGCGTGGCCCATAAAGAGAAGTTAAAGAAGCTGCGTTACAGCGTTGATGTTCTGACCATGACGGCCACCCCTATTCCGCGCACCCTGCACATGGCCCTGGCCGGCGTCCGCAACATGAGCCTGATTGAAACGCCGCCCGAAGATCGCTTTCCCGTCCAGACCTATGTGGTGGAGTATAGCCCGGAGCTGGTGCGGGAGGCCATCCGGCGGGAACTGGACCGCGGCGGCCAGGTTTACTTTGTTCACAACCGGGTGGCCGATATCGACCGCTTCGCCTATCATGTCCAGCAACTGGTACCGGAAGCCCGGGTGGGTGTGGGTCACGGCCAGATGGAGGAAAGGGAGCTGGAAAAGATTATGCTGGACTTTATCGAAGGCCATTACGATGTGCTTGTTTGTACTACCATTGTGGAAAACGGCCTCGATATCCCCAACGTCAACACCCTCATTGTTGATGAGAGCGATAGTTTCGGCCTGGCCCAGCTTTACCAGCTCCGCGGCCGGGTAGGCCGGAGCAACCGCCTGGCCTATGCTTATTTCACCTACCGGCCGGACAAAGTCTTGGGCGAAGTGGCCGAAAAACGCCTGGCTGCCATACGGGAGTTTACCGCCCTTGGCTCCGGATATAAAATTGCCCTTAGGGACCTGCAGATCCGGGGCGCAGGGAACCTCCTGGGACCCGAACAGCATGGCCACATGCTGGCCGTAGGCTTTGATCTCTACTGCCAGCTTCTGGAGGAGGCTGTGCAAAAACTAAAACGCCAGCGTGGCGAAGCCGTGCCGGAAGCGAGACAAACGGCAGCACCGCCGGCGGCTCCCGTAGAATTAAGTGTGGACACTTTCTTGAGCGACGAGTATATCCCTGATGCCGCCTTGAAGATGGAAATCTACCAGCGCTTGATGGCGGCCAGGGATTTAAACGAAGTCGAAGCCATTGCCAGCGAAATGGAAGACCGCTTTGGCCGGCCGCCGGCCGCGGCGGAAAATCTTTTGAGCCTCACCCGGGTACGCCTCCTGGCCCAGGAAGTTGGAGTAACCAGCGTCCACCAGAAGGGCAGGGAAGTAGAATTGAATTTTGGCCAGCGTCACGACCTGCGGGGCGAAAGGCTGCTGCACCTGACCCAATATTTTCCCCGCAAGCTCTCTTTTTCATCTGCTGGCGGTTTGACCATCAGGGTGCGAACGGCGGGCCTGGACCAGCAGGGGTTGCTGGCTTTGCTGGAGGATGTCCTGACCAGAATTAAATACCTGGTCGCGGAAGCGGCAGGCTAAAAAGGGGGTATTGTATGCCGCCCGGGAATCTAACCCGATTGTGGCAGAGTTTGGAGCCGAAATTTATTTTGTTCCTGGAAAGGCTCTTCTGGGTGGCGGTCATTATGCTGGCCGCCCTGGTAGTTCTCAACCTTGTTTCCAGGTTTATCCATCGTTTTTTCCGGAGGGTCAGGAGAGATCCCCACAAAGATAAGACCCTGGAAACCCTGTTATCGTCGACATTACGTTATCTTATTTATGCTGTGGCCGTGATGCTGGCCCTGGAGCAGTTTGTCGATATTACCCCCATTATTGCCGGCGCCGGGGTACTGGGCCTGGCGGTTGGTATTGGCGCCCAGAGCCTGGTGAAAGACATCATTACCGGTTTCTTTATCATCTTCGAAGACCAGTTCCATGTTGGTGACCTGGTGGAGATTAACGGCCAGGTGACCGGTAAGGTGGAGGAGCTGGGCCTGCGCCTGACCACCATCCGGGAATGGAGCGGCAAGAAATTCTATATTGCCAACAGCGAGATCAAAACGGTGCGCAACTACAACCGGGAAGAGATGCGGGCCATTGTCACGGCCACATTTCCCTTTGAAGAAGACCCCCGTAAGATCCGGGAGGTTTTAGACCAGGCCTGCCGGGAAGTGGCGAGAGAGTACTACCAGGAATTTATCCAGGGGCCGGATGGTCCGGTGGAGCCGCCCCAAATCTACGGCGTTACCGATATTGACAAATCGGATAAGGGCGGGCAGTTTACCATTACCGCCCTGACCAAGCCCGGCTCCCTCTGGACGGTGGAAAAGGCTTTGCGGGAAAAAATCTGGCAGGCCTGCCGGGACAACGGCGTTCGCCTGGCCTACCCCACCCGGGTTTATGTCGGCAGCCAGCCAGGTGAGGAAAGCCGTGCTTCACATGAGTACCTGGGGGCGAATGGAAGCCAGCCATAAATTTTAGTATTTGCCCGGGAGCGGGATTTTATCCATGGTACCAGTTCTAGAAAAGGTAGGGAAAAATGAATAAACCATCCGCGTGGATTATATACTAACAGTGAAAGCTAATCCTTGAAAGGGTTACCCGGAAAAGGGTAAAGGGGGGATAGACAGCAGTGAAAGCAACAGGCATTGTACGGCGCATTGACGATCTAGGACGCGTGGTAATACCCAAGGAAATCAGGCGCACCCTGCGGATTCGCGAAGGCGATCCACTGGAAATCTTCGTTGACCGCGAAGGCGAGGTAATTTTAAAAAAATATTCGCCCATTGGTGAGCTTGGAGACTTTGCCAAGGAATACGCAGATTCGCTCCATGAAGCTATCGGGCATATAGCCTGTATTGCTGACCGGGACAACATTATTGCGGTGGCCGGTGCCCCCAAAAAGGAATTTCTGGATAAACCCATTGGGCCAGCAGTAGAAAAGGTTATGGAAGATCGCAAACCTGTGCTGATTAACTCCCCAACGGAAGAATGGTTCCCCATTGACGGGGAAGGAGAGGCCTATAAATTTACGGCCGAAGTGATTGCTCCCATAATTGCCGAGGGTGATCCCATCGGGGCGGTAATTATCTGTTCCCGGGAGCCGGGCGTGAAAATGGGGGATATGGAGCTAAAGCTGGCCGAGACGGCGGCAGGTTTCCTGGCCAAACAAATGGAGCAATAGTGCGGCGCCCAGACGCCGCTTTCTTTTTGTCCGGGTGTTGTGGTACAATAAAACGGTATACTTTACCTGTGGGGAGAGATAAATGGCAGGCAAGGTTATTATCGCCGGCATGGGACCTGGTGACCCGGCCCAGGTACCGCCGGCGGTCCTGGAGGCCCTGCGGGGTGTAGACAAGATATATCTGCGGACGGCGCGGCACCCGGCAGTAGCGGCTTTAGAAGAGCGGGGATTGCAGTGGGAAACCTTTGATAGCTATTATGATCAGGCGGATGATTTTGAGGAACTTTACCAGCAGATAGTTACTACCTTGCTTCAGGAGGCCAGGGACAAAGAGCTGGCCTACGTCGTACCGGGTCATCCTATGGTGGCCGAAAGGAGTGTAACCCTGCTTCTGGAAGCTGCCCCCGCAGCCGGGGTAGATACCCGGGTAATACCGGCCATGAGCTGCCTGGACGCCCTGTATACCACCCTGCACCTGGACCCCACCCGGGGCTTAACTGTTACCGATGCCCTGACTTTGACGGTAGATGGGTTGGATCCCGGCCTGGGACTTATAGTTACCCAGGTTTACAACCAGCGGATAGCCTCCGACACCAAATTGACCCTTATGGGCCTTTATCCGGATGAATATCCAGTGACGGTGGTCCGTGGCGCCGGCCTGCCCGGGGAAGAACAGGTGGCAACGGTACCACTCTATGCCATCGACCGCCTGCCCTGGATTGATCACCTCACCAGCATTTACCTGCCCCCCTATCCGGGGGGGCGGGATCGGACCCTGGCGGGGCTCAAAGATATTATGGCCCGGCTTCGCGGCGAAGGAGGTTGCCCCTGGGACCGGGAACAGAGCCACCAGTCTCTTAAGCGTTACCTTGTTGAAGAAACCTATGAAGTGCTGGAAGCCATTGATAGCGGCGATATGCATAAACTGTGTGAGGAGTTGGGAGACTTACTGCTACAGGTAGTCTTCCATGCCCGGCTGGCTGAGGAAACCGGCGATTTTACCCTGGCCGACTGCCTGGAAAACATCTGTGCCAAGATGCGCCGCCGCCATCCCCATGTTTTTGGTACCGTTATTTTAAATACAGCCGGTGAGGTGCTGGCTCGCTGGGATAAAATTAAAGCAGCCGAAAAGAAAAGCAGCGGGGAAGGAGAACCTTCCGTATTAAGCGTACCCAGGGGCCTGCCGGCCCTCATGAAGGCCCTGAAAATCCAGGAGCAGGCGGCCCGGGTGGGTTTTGACTGGAATGACGTGACTGGTGTATGGGCCAAAGTAGAGGAAGAGCTGGAAGAATTAAGAGACGCAGTGGCCAGTGAAAAACACCAGAAACAGGCCGCTGAAATGGGAGATGTGCTTTTTGCCCTGGTGAACCTGGCCCGCTGGCTCGGGGTGGAGCCAGAAGCTGCTTTGCAGGCCACTGTTGCTAAATTTATGCAACGTTTTCAGTATATCGAGAGGAGGGCCCGGCAAAAAGGACTGGATATTGAAGGGCTTTCCCTGGCTGAGATGGATGCTTTGTGGGAAGAAGCAAAAAAAATCAAGGAAAACAATAGTTAATGCAGGAGATTGTTGGATTATAGCGAATAAATGTGAGCAAGGGCATAACCGATAAGCAGGAGGGATAACAATTGAATAAAGTGGATTTAGTTGCCAGCGTGGCAGAAAAAACCGATCTGACTAAAAAAGAAGCTGAAAAGGTAGTCAGCGCTGTGCTGGCCAGCATCGAAGAAGCCCTGGCCCAGGGCGACAAGGTTCAGCTTGTCGGCTTTGGAACCTTTGAGATCAAGGAAAGGGCCGCCCGGGTAGGGCGTAACCCCCGGACCGGCGAGGAAATCAAAATTGCGGCCACGCGGGTGCCGGTTTTCAAACCCGGCAAGGCTTTGAAAGAAGCTGTGGCCAAATAAAGCGGTGAGGGAAATCAGGCATTAAGCCTGATTTTCTGTTTGGAGGTCCATCATGCGCCTGGATAAGTTCCTAAAAGTCTCCCGGTTAATCAAAAGGCGGACTTTGGCCAAGGAAGTGTGTGACGGCGGCGGGGTAGAAGTCAACCGCCGGCCGGCCAAGGCCGGCACAGAGGTAAAACCCGGCGACATAATAACTTTAAAGCTTGGCAACCGCTGGCAGACGGTAGAAGTGCTGGCCACACCGGAAAGTATAGCCGCCGACCGGGCCAAAGAAACTTACCGGGTCCTGGCTGAAGGCAAACTGGAGACCGGCGAGCCCTAAATGCCCTCCGGCATATGTACACCTGGATGCATAACCATGGATGCTTCCTGCTTATACTAAGGTAAAACCTGAAAGGCAGGAGCAGACATGGCGTTAAGGCTTAAAGTTATAGCAGGTATAATCGGGCTATTATTCTTAAGCCACTTTTTGGCAGGTTGCCGGGCACCGGCCAGGCGACCTGCCGCCGAAGAACCCACCATCTCCCTTTACGTTAACCAGACCGGCGAGGTTAAAAGGCTGAAAATAGAAGAATACCTGCCCGGCGTAGTAGCGGCAGAAATGGAGCCCACCTGGCCCCTGAACGCCCTGGCGGCCCAGGCAATAATCGCCCGGACTTTTACCATGAAAAAGATCCAGGAGGGCGGTGTCAAGGCCCACGGGACCGATGCCTCCACCAGCGTGGAGGAGTTCCAGGCTTACGACCCTGCCAGGGTAAACGATAGTGTCCGCCGGGCGGTAGAAATGACTCGCGGCCAGGTAATAAAATATAAGGGGAACTATATCAATGCCTGGTTTTATGCTTCCGGCGGCTCCAGGACGGCTGCTTCAGCCGTAGAAGGGTTAAATTTCCATCAAGAACCGGCACCTTACATCCAGAGTGTTCCCGACCCGGGGATGGCCATTACCACGCCGGAGAATAAAAGCTGGACGGCGACCTTCAGTACTGCCGAAGTGGCAGCGGCAGTAAGAAAAGTTACCGGCCAGGACCCCGGACCTATTACATCGGTAAGTATTGCTGCCAAAGGCCCTTCCGGCCGGGCTACCCAGATAAAGGTCGGAAAGTTAACTGTCGATGCCCCGGCCCTGCGCCTTGCCCTGGGCAATGACCGCCTGCGTTCAACCATGCTGACAGGTATAACCGCCGGCGATGGGCGGGTAACCTTCAAGGGCGAGGGCTACGGCCACGGCGTGGGTATGAGTCAGTGGGGAGCTAAAGCCCTGGCCGAACAGGGCAAATCGCCCCAGGAGATTATTAAATACTTTTTTAAAGACGTGGAGCTGGTCAAGGCCTGGTAGCCGGCCAGCTATTTTTATTACTTTTTTACCCTACTCCATCATAAAAATAAAGGAGGGGGGATAGCGTTATGGCCGACGGGCAGCACCAGCTCACCGTTATCAACCGGCAAAAACTCGTTATCAGCGGTGTCCTCCATGTTCTGAATTACGATGAAGAAGAAATACTGCTGGAAACAACCATGGGGCTTCTCTCCGTAAAGGGCAAAGATTTTAATATCAGCAATTTGAACTTGGAGACTGGTAATCTCGAGGCCAGCGGTACTGTAAATAACTTTTGCTACAGCGAGGGAAAGGGCGCCAGGGGTAAGGGCTTGCTCCAGCGCCTGCTTAAATGATCCCTGTACTGGAGCAGTGGCAGATATTTCTGGCCCTGTGCGGGGCAGGGCTACTGCTGGCTTTCACCTTTGATTGTTACCGCGTCGGCCGCTATTTCTGGCGGCCGGAACCTTTGCGCACCCATTTAGGGGATGCCCTGTTCTGGCTAATTTTTACCGTTTTAACCTTTATTTTGTTGATGTTAATTAACTGGGGTGAGATACGGGCCTATGTTTTCCTGGCCCTGGGGCTGGGGATCGCTCTCTATGCCTGTTTCTTAAGCCGGGGAACGCGCCGCCGGTTATACACGGGCGGGCGTCTCCTGGCAAGGATGATGGCCGCTGGCCGCCATTTTATAAGACAGACATTTTTTATTGTTATTATTCCAGGGCGGCTGTTTTTTAGGTGGATAGGGTTTCCTTTGGCAGCCTTGAAACTTATCCTGCGCCGCCATCACCCTGGTGGTCCTCCACCGTAATTATTTTTTCCACCGGGAGGATTTTTTCCCAGAAGAGCGAAATATAAATCTGTCCAATATTTGTCCACAAGTTGTGCATAACTTGTGGACAAACGTGGGGAAAATGGCGTGCAGATTGAAATTCGCGGAGCAGAAAAGCTGAGTTTCCGGGAACGCCAGGTAGTGGCTTTGAAAGAGATGGGCCTCAGCAACGAGGAAGTGGCGCGCCGCTTGAATTTGAGTACCAGCAGCGTAGCCACCCTTTACCACCGGGCCCGGACCAAAGGCTACCAGGTAGTAATCGTTCTGCCCGGTGATTCCTTAAGCATATTTGCAGGTGAAGAAGATGGGTAAGGTAGTGCGATTTCCCAAAAAGCGTTTTTATTGGCCGGGCCTTGTAGCGGGCCTCCTGGCAGTCTACCTTTTGTACTCCTTTATTCGTTTGGGCCTGGCACTGTACCAGACCAACCTCCAAATTAAGGCTTGCCAGGAACAGAAAGCAGTTTTAATGGCCGAAAGCAGCCGCCTCCATGAGCAGATTAAAGATCTCAATAATGATAGTTACATTGAACGTATGGCCAGGGAAGAACTGGGCCTGATAAAACCCGGGGAAACAGTAATTGTACCGGCGGTACCCGGCCAGGTACGACCCTATATTCCTCCTCGTCCGGGGCAGCAATTTCGCGATTAAAATTCCTCCAGGTTATTGACAAATTTCTTAACTATTGCATATAATGGGGTTGACTTTAATAACAGGAGGAATAATATTCGTATGTCCATTGCCGTGGGCACCGTAGTGGAAGGAGTGGTCAGCGGGATCACCAAATTCGGTGCCTTTGTAGAATTACCCGGTGGGCTCACTGGTCTGGTCCATATTTCTGAGGTGGCTGACACCTATGTGAAGGATGTAAAGGATTTTATTAAGGAAAAGGACCGGGTAAAGGTTAAAGTCATCAACATTGACGAAAATGGCAAAATTGGGCTTTCCATTAAGCGGGCTGATCCCAATTATGATGAAAACCGGCGCGGGCACCGCCGCGGACGGGCTGCTGCGTCAGCTTCCTTTGAGGACAAGTTGGCCCGTTTCCTGAAGGAAAGCGACGAGCGTTTACAGGATTTAAAGCGGCATACGGAAGCCAAACGTGGCGGCCGGGGCGCACGGGGTTTTTAGACTTTATCTTAATCTTAAATTTTATTTATGAGACAATCCATGCGGGCACCTATGGGTGCCCTTTATTTTGCAGGTGATCTAAAATGACATGCTATGCAGCGCTGGATATAGGTTCTAACTCCGTTCGCCTGTTGGTGGGCGAGGTGCAGGGTTCCTCCGTACACCCCCTGCGGACCGCACTGCGCAGCACCAGGCTGCTGGCCGGAGCAGTAAACGGGTGGTTGCAGGAGGCAGCCGTTCAGAGGACGGTGGCAGCCGTCGCCGAGCTTGCCGCCCTGGCCCGGGACTACCGGCCCCGGGACGTAGTATGCGTTGCCACCAGTGCCGCCCGGGAGGCCCGTAACCCGGAACTATTGCGAGCCGGTGTGAGCGGGAAGGCCGGCCTGGACTTAATCATTATCGACGGCCATACAGAAGCCCGCCTGGCTTACCAGGGCGCCCTGGCAGGCTTCAAGGGGCCCGTCGCCAATCCACTGGTAATTGATATCGGCGGCGGCAGTACCGAACTCAGTTGGCAGGATGAAGGCCGGCTGCAGCTGGTGAGCGTTAAGGTAGGTGCCGTACGGGCTACGGAGACGGCCATGTCAAGGGCGGCTATGGAGAATATGCTTGCCCCCGCTCTTACCCGGGCAGGAAAAGTACGGCCGGGACAAATTATTGGAACGGGTGGCACCATAACTACCGTTGCCGCGTTAGAGCTGGGCCTGGAGCGCTATCAACCGGAGCTGGTTCACGGTATGTTCTTAACTACTGAACAGGTGCAAAGCTGGCACCGGCGTCTTGCGGTCATGCCCCTGGCAGAGAGACGGAAACTTCCCGGCCTGCAGCCGGAACGGGCTGACATTATTGTCGCTGGCGTGACCATCGTGGAAATTATCCTCACCGGACTGGTTGCAAGGGGCGTGGTAGTTAGTGAGGCCGATCTCCTGTGGGGTTTACTGCTCGCCCGGTCTCGAGGGGAGCAGCTGACATGATATTAGTTTATCATAAAGATTAACCCATATAGATTTGCTTAATTTAAGGGGAGGTAGAGGTTATTTGCAGTCCTTTACTTATGTAGCCGGCAGGGGCCGGTATCGCATATTTTGCCGGGTTTTCGCTACCGGGGAGGGCTATATAGCCCACCTCATGGGTGGTGTCAGGCCCCATGTGGGTGCCGTGGCCCTGGGCTTACCGCGGCCGAGCTTAAAAGATAACTGCATAAGTGCCACCACTTCGGTATTAACCCTCCTGGGCCATAAGGATGATGAACTGGCCCGCCCGGCGGCAGCGCAGCTCGCGGCCGGTTTGAACGCGCCGGTGGTGGTAGTTGCCGGGGTACACATAGATAGAGCCGTTCCTGATGAGCTGGCTCGCCTGGAAGCTAATGCCCGCCGGGCGGTGGCGGGTATCATCAAGGTCTGGCATCGGGAACTGCAAAGCCGAGGGCCCTTAAAGTAGCTATATCAGCCACTCCGGTGGCCTTTAAGCCGTGGTGGAGCTGAAATTCTTTGACGGCCAGTTCCGTCATTAGACCGTAGTCGCCGTCGGCAGGACCAAAAAGGTAAAACCCTTTTTCCCGCAGCCTGGCCTGCAGGGTTACTACTTCTGGTGAACCCGAACCCGGCTTCAGGGGACCGGCTGGCGGGACGTAGGGTCCTTTGACGATTACCGGAGTACCTACAGGTAGCCAGGGATATATTTCTTCAATATCTTCATTATACATGCGAAAGCAACCCGACGAGGCCGCCCAGCCGATGGACCAGGGATGATTGGTCCCATGGATGCCGTAGTTGCCCCACGGGACATTGAGGCCCATCCAGCGGGTACCAAAGGCGCCGCCGGCTTCATAGGCTTTATCGGTTATTTTCCACTCCCCGACTGGCGAAGGGCTGGTATATTTACCGATGGCCACGGGGTACTGGCGGAAGACCTGGCCCTCCACCAAGATGGTAAGGACCAGGCGATCGGTATCAACGATAACTTTAAGGTTTTTACTCGGTGGCGGGGCCGTCCTGGAAACGTTGCTGGAGTTTGCGGCACCCCGGGCCAGGGCCGACCAGGTTGCCGGACCCACCTGACCCAGAGGGGTTAACCCCCGGTCTTTCTGGAAGTTAACGACAGCCCGGTTGGTGGCACTGTCATAAACGCCGCTCAGGGGGCCGATGTAATAACCCAGCTGGGCCAGGCGCAGTTGGAGGCTGCTGACGTCCGGCCCTTGCATGGGGGGCTGGGTGAGCTTTAACAACCGCTCTTCGTTGGAGCATGGGCAGGGTTTGTGGGCCCAAGCCGTTACCGGCGCCACCGTTAGCATTATAAAGATAAAGATGACCTGGAAAACCAGGAGCCAGGACAACCTGTGTTGCAATGTATCTCCCTCACAGTAGCGTATTCCTAGAGTAAGGTTATCGCCCCATCAGCTAGCGCAATCTTTTAAGGCGACAGCCGCTTAATATAGTATTTCCCAGAACCGTTTTCCTTTACAGCCTTCCCCTTGATAACTTGCACTGGGGTTTAGCCGGCCGGGGTTAGGGGTACATTAATCAGGGAATAAAATAAAAAACAGGGAAGGTTATTTTATGTGGTTGGCGCTTTTAATGGCACTGGTTTCAGGGATAGCTATGGCCTTTCAGGGCTCCCTCAATTCGGCCCTGGGAAAAATTATTGGTCTACTGCAGGCTACCCTGGTTGTCCACCTAACGGCCACCCTGACAGTGATTATCCTGCTTTTTACCCCTTTAAGCGACGGTAGTTTGAGTAAGCTGCTCCACTGCCCCTGGTACCTCTGGCTGGGGGGCCTTATCGGTGTTCTGATAACTTACGGAGTAGTGGCCAGCATCCCCAGGGTAGGCGTAGCCCTGGCCACTACGGCTATTATTGTCGGCCAGGTATCTACTGCTCTGCTAATTGATCACTTTGGGTTATTTGGCATGGATAAAATGCCCTTTACCTGGTGGAAGGCCGCAGGACTGGTACTCCTGGCTGCCGGCGCCAGGCTGATGCTGAATTGAGCCGCCTACCCCTTGACAAAAGGATAAGATTCCGGCATAATATCTTCTGCATGGCGGTGTAGCTCAGCTGGTCAGAGCATGCGGTTCATACCCGCAGTGTCGTAGGTTCGAATCCTACCACCGCTACCAATTTATGCTCTGGCCCGTTAGTCAAGGGGTTAAGACACCGGTCTTTCAAGCCGGTAACACGGGTTCGAATCCCGTACGGGCCACCAGTAAAACCACCCGAAAGAAAGGGTGGTTTTTTTATCGGGTTTTTGTCGAAAGATTGTCCGCCACCGTTGCCTGAAGATGACAAGATTTTAGCGTAAAAGGACGTATAATAGTTGCCAGGTAATGGTAAAGGCGGTGGTTTTATGTCCGGCCAACCCGAAGTTCATCCTTACCGGCGGGAAATTGAACTTACGGCAGCAACCCGCCTGGGCCTCGACATTCTTTTCCTGGTGGCCGTATTTTTCCTGGCACGGGGGGCTTTGCTCGAGGAACTATTCCCCTTTGGCCCGGCGTCGGTTATTACCGCCGCTGTGCGGCGGCCGCGCCTCCTCTGGCCGGCGGTCTTGATCAGCATGGCCGGCATCTGGTTCAGCAGCCCTGCGCCGGCCTACAGCCGCCTGCTCCTTTTTTTATTGCTGGGGCTAATTTTTAGCCTTTATCCTTCTTTACGTCGGGGCAGTATCTTAACCCAGGGCACCCTGGCACCGGTGACCATTATCCTGGTGAGGGGATTGAGCCTTACTCTCTGGCAGCCTTCCTTTTATGGCTGGGTCCAGGTAATCTTTGAAGCCCTCCTGGCCTGGGGATTAAGCCTCGCTTTTCTCCATGCCACCACGACAACGCGGCAGGAAGAGCGCCTCCTGGGTGGAGGTCTCTTTTTCGTGGGGGTACTCCTGGGTCTGCAGGGATGGCGTCTTTTTAACCTTTCCCTGCAGGGCGTGATTAGCCGCTATATTATCTTGCTGGTGTCCCTGGCGGGCGGGCCGGGAGCCGGAGCGGCGGCCGGGGCGGCAGTCGGCTTTTTGCCCAGCCTCTCCCAGCTGGTCACGCCGGCCCTGGCGGGGCTTCTCGCCTTTGCCGGTTTAATTGCCGGTTCTCTGAAAAGCCTGGGCAAGGCGGGGGTTATCAGCGGCTTCCTTCTGGCCCACCTGCTTTTAGCCAACTATTTCCTTGGGCAGGAAAACGTTCTGGAAGCTTTGAAGGAAGGGGGGCTGGTCGCCCTGGCCCTGGTAGCCACGCCCTCTTTTCTGATCAATAACCTGCAGAGATTTTTTACCGCACCGGTTAGTATGCCAGCGCTTCAAGAGAGCCATGGACGGCAGGAGGCGTTAAGGACGGCCTTAAAAGGCCTGGCGCGGAGCCTTAAATTTACCGGTTTTAAGGAAAGTCCCGAGGTTACCGTGCGCCAGGTAGCCCGCACCATCTGCCGCGGTTGCCCGGCCGGCAAGGTATGCTGGGAACTGGAAGGCGTGCAAATGGTAACTTTGCTGCAGGAATTATTACAAAAGGGAAGCCATGGCTGCCTGACAACAGCCGATATCCCTGAATGGTTGGCCTCACGTTGCAGCCGTTGCCGGGAACTCCTGGCGGCGTTGACAAGCGAGGCCAGCAAAATGCAGGTACTTCCAGCAGAAAACAGCCTGAATAGCTGGCTGGCGGCCACCTTTGAAACCCTGGCGGCAATACTGGTTAACGGGGAGACCAAAACAGGGGCCGGGGAAGGGGCAGGAAAGGAATTGCCGCGGTGGCAACTTACCGTTGGGACGGCGGCTACGCCCCGCTACAAGGCAGATGTTTCTGGCGACGCCTGTTTGGTAGCCGACCTGGAACCCGGGAGGCAACTGCTGGTCCTGGGAGACGGAATGGGCGCCGGGCGGGAGGCTGCTGAAATAAGTGCCACCGCCCTCGAACTGGTGCGCGACCTGCTGGCGGCCGGCTTTACTCCGGAAAAGACCCTGCGGACCGTTAATATGATCCTTCTGTTAAGAACACCCAAAGAGAGCTTTACGACGTGCGACCTGGCTTTAATCAATTGCCATACTGGTACGGCTGAATTTTATAAGCTGGGAGCCTGTCCTACCTTTATCCAGCGGGATGGCCTGGTCAAAACCTTGAGCAGCCACTCTTTGCCGGCAGGGATTCTGGAAGACCTGCAGGTGGAACCCATGCGCGAAGAGCTGCAGGAAGGCGATTTACTGGTCATGGTCAGCGATGGTATCCTGGAAGCCCACCGGGACATAAACGAAAAGGAAAGATGGCTGGCTAAAGCTTTACAGCGGGTAGGCGATGCCCGTCCCCAGGAAATAGCCGACCGTCTGTTAAAACAGGCGCGGGCTCTCGTCGATGGCAAGCCCCGGGATGATATGACCATCATGGTAGCGAGGGTAGAAAGGACGGGCGTATAATGTATTTTAATTAAGGAAAAACTCACCAGATGAAGCAGGAAAAAGGCCCGACATGCCGAAATAAAGGCGATATGATGACCTTTGAGGGTGGACCTTTATGCTGGACAGGGTCCGGCAGACAGTACGGCGATACGGTCTCCTGATACCAGGGGATAAAGTAGTGGTGGGGGTTTCCGGGGGGCCGGATTCCCTGGCGCTGTTGCACAGCCTGCGGGCGTTACAGGAGGAATTTGGCCATACCCTGCATGTCGCCCATTTAAACCACGGGTTACGTCCGGAGGCGGCTGCCGATGCCGAATACGTTCGTAACCTGGCCTTGAGATGGGGCCTGCCGGTAACAATAGAGAGCCGGGATGTGGCGGCTTACCAGCGGGAGCACCGCCTATCCCTGGAGGAAGCAGCCCGGGAAGTACGTTACCGCTTTCTCCGGGAAGTGGCTGCTGCGGTCGGGGCCGGGAAAATTGCCGTTGGCCACCAGGCCGATGATCAGGCCGAGACAGTTTTATTAAACCTCCTGCGGGGGAGCGGCCTGACAGGGCTTAAAGCCATGCTGCCCCAGCGCGGCCAGATTATCAGGCCGTTGCTTTTTATTTCCCGGGCGGAAATAGAGGACTACTGTAGCCGGCAGGGCCTGGAACCCCGCCAGGACTTTACCAACCGGGACATCACTTTGCGGCGTAATAAAATCCGGCACCAGTTATTGCCCTTCCTGGCCCGGGAATTTAACCCGGCCATTGTCGAAACCTTAAGCCGGACCGCCGTGATCCTGCAGGAGGAGGAAGAGATCCTGGCTAATCTGGCAGAAGAAGCCTTTGCCAGGGTAAAAACACGCCAGGAGCCCGGCTGCCTGGCCTTGGACCGGGAAAAATGGGTATACCTGCCCCCGGGAATCCAGCGCCGCGTTTTACGCCTGGCGGCTGCCTACCTGGGGAGAAAGGTGAGCTTCGACCAGGTGGAAAGGGCCAGGGAAATGGCTTTCCGGGGTGGCACCATTACCTGGCCGGGGCATTTACGGGTAGAGACCAGGGGGACGGAGTTAATTCTGCTGGTACCGGCAGAGAAGCCGCAGGCCGTAACTTTTTCCTACCCGCTGCAGGTACCGGGGTTAACGCCCTTACCGGAACTGGGTCGGGCTATCCGCGCCGAGCTGGCCGAGCCGCCTTCCGCCTTTAAAGGCGGGGAAGATGAGGCCTGGCTGGACTGGGAAAAAATAGAAAAACCCCTGGTGGTACGTAACTGGCAACCCGGGGATTATTTCCGGCCCCTGGGTCTTACCGGCAACAAGAAACTCCAGGATTTTTTTAGCGACATTCATTTACCGGCAGCCAGGCGCCGCCTGGTGCCCTTAATTATAAGCGGCCGGCGTATTGCATGGGTAGCCGGTTTACGCCTGGCCGAAGATTTTAAAATTACGCCGGCGACCCGCCTGGCCCTGCATTTAAAACTGGAACCCTGGCCATAAAAATTAAAGTTAAAACTTAAATTGCAATCATATTTACCGTATGCTACAATATATAGCTATAAGATGCAGGGCGGGGTAAGAGGAGGGTGACCCGTTGAATCGAATTTTTAAGAACCTGGCCGTATATCTACTGATTGTATTACTGGCCGTTTCCATTATCAGGTTATCGACGCCAACAGAGCGGGCTGTGGAAGAGTGGGATTTAACTCGCTTTTACCAGGCAGTAGATCAGGGTCAGGTTCAGGAAGTTACTTTAACACCCCATGATAGTATTATTAAAATTGATGGGCTGTTGAAAAATAATACTCGGTTTACAGTCAACGCACCTGCGGCGGCCAACCTGATCGATAGGCTTACCGGGAAAGGTGTCGCTGTCAAAGCCCAGTTACCGCCGCAACCGCCCTGGTGGACGAATTTACTGGGAAGTTTGCTGCCGATTCTCCTCCTGGTGGGACTGGTATTCTTTATGATGCAGCAGACCCAGGGGGGCGGCTCGCGGGTGATGCAGTTCGGCAAGAGCCGGGCGCGGTTGCATACGGAAGAAAAACGCAAGGTCACCTTTAGCGACGTTGCCGGCGCCGATGAAGCTAAAGAGGAATTAGAAGAAGTCGTAGAGTTTCTCAAAAATCCCCGCAAGTTTAATGAACTGGGGGCGAGGATCCCCAAGGGCGTCCTTCTTTACGGTCCCCCCGGGACAGGGAAAACTTTGCTGGCCCGGGCCGTTGCCGGGGAAGCAGGGGTACCCTTCTTCAGCATCAGCGGTTCTGATTTTGTAGAAATGTTTGTTGGCGTGGGTGCTTCCCGGGTACGGGATCTCTTTGAGCAGGCCAAAAAGAATTCACCATGTATTGTCTTTATTGATGAGATTGATGCCGTGGGTCGTCAGCGGGGCGCCGGTCTGGGCGGCGGTCACGATGAGCGGGAACAAACTTTGAACCAGTTACTGGTAGAAATGGACGGCTTTAATGCCAACGAAGGGATCATTATCATCGCGGCCACCAACCGGCCCGATATTCTGGACCCGGCTTTGCTACGACCGGGGCGTTTTGACCGCCAGATAGTGGTTGATGTACCCGATGTAGTAGGACGGAAAGAGATTTTAAAAGTCCATGTTCGCGGTAAACCCCTGGATGATACCGTGGACCTTGATGTCCTGGCGCGGCGGACGCCGGGCTTTACCGGTGCCGACCTGGCCAACCTGGTCAACGAAGCAGCCTTACTGGCTGCCCGGCGCGGCAAGCGCAAGATCGGTATGGAAGAGATGGAGGATTCCATTGAGAGGGTTATAGCCGGCCCGGAGAAAAAATCGAGGGTTATCAGCGATTATGAAAAAAGATTGGTAGCCTTCCATGAAGCCGGGCACGCCCTCCTGGGCCATTACCTGCCCCATACCGATCCCCTGCATAAAGTCTCTATTATCCCCCGCGGGCGGGCTGGTGGTTACACCCTGCTTTTACCCAAGGAAGATCGCCGCTATATGACCAAGTCCCAGATCCTGGACCAGGTGACCATGCTCCTGGGAGGGCGGGTTGCCGAAGCCCTGGTGTTGAAGGAAGTCAGTACGGGAGCCCAGAATGACCTGGAACGGGCCACAGAACTGGTGCGCAAAATGATTACCGAGTTTGGTATGTCCGATGAGCTGGGCCCCCTGACCTTCGGCCGCAAGCAGGAAACCGTCTTTTTGGGCCGGGATATAGCCCGGGACCGTAATTATAGCGAAGCAGTAGCCTTTTCCATCGACAAGGAAGCCCGCCGCATCATTGATGAATGCTACAACCGGGCCAAAGAACTCCTCCAAAAGCATATGGCCGAACTGCACCTGGTAGCCAGGGCCTTAATGGAAAAGGAAACCCTCGAAGCCGAAGAATTTACAGCGATTATTGAAGCCTATAACCGGGAGCGCGACCCGGAAGGTAACAAGCAAGAGAACCTGCCAAAGGAAAACCAGCAGCCGGCGGCGACCGGCGGGGCAGGAACCGAAGGCACCACAGGCGAGGGTTCCCATAAGGACCTGCCCATTAAATTAACTTATCTCCATTGTTTGAAAGGAGTATGGTAGTGGAACGCACCTTTGCCATGATTAAACCCGAAGGGGTGGAACGGGGCCTCATCGGGGCTATTATCAGCAGGTTTGAGCTTAAAGGCTACCGGATTGTGGCTCTGAAAATGCTGCGGCTAACGCCGGAACTGGCCGCCAGGCATTATGCCGAGCACCAGGGCAAACCCTTTTACCAGGAACTTATCAACCACATCACCTCGGGTCCGGTGGTGGCCATGGTTTTAGAGGGACCCGGTGTTATTGCCGGCTTACGGCAGATGATGGGCCCAACCAATCCTAAAGATGCTGTTCCCGGTACCATCCGCGGCGACTATGCCCTTGAGGTGAGCAAGAATGTTATTCATGGTTCGGATTCCCCGGCCAGTGCGGCACGGGAAATAGCCCTTTTTTTTACCCCCGGCGAGCTGGGGGGAGAGCAGGCCGGGTAACCGGCCTTTTGCTTTAGTGGAGGCAAATAAGGTTTATGAAAGCCAGTGAACGCCGGCAGAGGATCCTCGAACTTTTAGATAACAACCAGCCCCGCAAAGGTACCGAGCTGGCCGCCCTCCTTGGCGTCAGCCGCCAGGTTATTGTCCAGGATGTGGCCGTATTGCGGGCGGCAGGCAACAATATCCTGGCCACCCCCCAGGGCTATCTCCTTCCGGGTGCGGATACCCGCTTCCGGCGTATCTTTGCCTGCCAGCATGACCTGGCCGGCCTGGAGCGGGAATTGCAGATTATAGTCGATTGCGGGGGAAAGGTAATTGATGTCGTGGTAGAACACCCACTGTACGGGGAAATCCGCGGTTACTTGATGCTCGCCTCCCGTTATGACGTCCAGAAATTTGTCGCTGATTTAAAGGCCAGCGGGGCGCGGCCCCTGTATACCCTTACGGGCAGTGGCGTGCACCTGCATGCCGTGGAAGCAGCAAGGGAAGATATTTTAGATATAATTGCCAGCAACCTTGCCAGGGAAGGTTTTCTTCTCGAATAGTATTGAGGGATGGGCGCAAAAGGATGGTGAGGAGGAATGAAGGTCCTGGACTATACCCTTTATCTCAGTACCGACGACGTCCGGGTGGCCTACCACCTGGCCCGGGTCCTGAACCAGAAAGGAGGGGGAGCAATAGCTGCCAGGGGGCAGGAAGCCGGCCGGGAAACCGCCGTGGTAGTCCACGTTCTGGACTGGCAGGCCTTTCCCCTGCTGCGGGTCCTGGAAACGGTCCGTGCAGCTGCCAGGACCTTTAACGTTCAGATAAGCAGGGGCGTTTTAGGCCCTGCTCCCGGGGAAGCCATCTTGGAAGTAGCGAGGCAGGCTTTACTTCTTGACAGCCCTCCAGTCATTGTTGCACCCGAACCTGGTGAGAACGCAAAAGGTTAAGATATTTGCTTTTTCTGCTGTTATGAAGCACAAAAATTAATTGTTTGTTTTTTGCAAAGAAACGTGTATAATTAGGAATGATAGTCCGGCAGGGACAGGGTGAGGGGGTTAGAACTCAAATAAAGTAGCTGGGTCAGCAGGAAATTTGGACTTTGTGTAGAATTTCACTAATATCCACCCGGGTGGATGTACATTTTTTTGAATTGAAAGGAGTGTTCAAATTGGCCAACATACCCAGCGATATTGAAATCGCCCAGGCGGCCAAAATGAAACCCGTTATGGAGCTGGCCCGGGCCCTGAACATTGAGGAAGATGAAGTGGAGCTATACGGTAAATACAAGGCCAAAATCTCCCTTGATGTCTACCGCCGGCTCAAAAATAAACCCGATGGCAAGCTCATTCTGGTCACGGCCATTACCCCCACACCTGCCGGTGAAGGTAAAACGACCACCAGTGTCGGTCTCACAGACGCCCTGGCCCGTCTGGGAAAAAAGGTTATGGTTTGCCTGCGGGAGCCCTCTTTGGGTCCCAGCTTCGGCATCAAAGGTGGGGCTGCCGGTGGCGGTTATGCCCAGGTTGTACCCATGGAAGACATTAACCTGCACTTTACCGGTGATATTCATGCCGTTACCTATGCCCATAACCTCCTGGCGGCCATGGTTGACAACCATCTGCAGCAGGGCAACACTTTAAACATCGATCCCCGGACTGTTACCTGGCGGAGGGTTATTGACCTTAATGACCGCGCCCTACGCAATATCGTTATCGGCCTGGGTGGCAAAGCCAACGGTGTGCCCCGGGAGACCGGTTTTGATATCTCGGTAGCCTCGGAAGTCATGGCCTGCCTGTGCTTGGCCAGCGACCTCATGGATTTGAAGGAGCGTTTCCGCCGGATTGTCGTGGGTTATACCTATGACGGCAAGCCTGTAACTGCCGGTGACCTGGAAGCCCATGGTTCCATGGCCCTGCTGATGAAGGACGCCATCAAGCCCAATCTGGTCCAGACCCTGGAGAACACCCCCGCCTTCGTCCACGGCGGTCCCTTTGCCAATATTGCCCACGGTTGCAACAGCATAATCGCTACCAAGACGGCCCTGAAGCTGGCTGACTATGTGGTAACCGAGGCCGGTTTCGGCGCCGACCTGGGAGCGGAGAAGTTTTATAATATCAAGTGCCGTTATGCCGGGCTAAAACCGGACGCTACCGTCATTGTCGCTACCGTCCGCGCTCTAAAAATGCACGGCGGCGTACCGAAATCGGAACTGGCTGCGGAAAACCTGGCAGCCCTGCGCCAGGGTTTTGAAAACCTGGAGAAGCATATTGAAAACGTCGGCAAATTCGGCGTGCCGGCCGTGGTGGCCATTAACGCCTTCCCCACCGACACGGAAGCTGAATTAAATCTCCTCTATGACCTGTGCAATAAAGCTGGAGCCGAAGTGGCCCTGTCCGAAGTTTGGGCAAAGGGTGGCGCCGGCGGCATTGAACTGGCCCAAAAAGTTCTCAAGACCATTGAAACAAAACCTTCCAACTTCCATCCCCTCTATGAATTGGACCTCAGCATTAAAGAAAAGATTAATAAAATTGCCACGGAGATTTACGGCGCCGATGGCGTTAATTACACAGCTGATGCCGACAAGGCCATCGAGCGTTTTGAAGCCATGGGTTACGGCAACCTGCCGGTGGTAATGGCCAAGACCCAGTACTCCTTCTCTGACGACATGACCAAGCTGGGACGGCCGCGGAACTTTACCATTACCGTCCGCGAGGTAAGGCTCTCAGCCGGAGCCGGCTTTATCGTCCCCATTACGGGTACCATTATGACCATGCCCGGTCTGCCCAAGCGTCCGGCAGCCTGCAATATTGATATCGATGCCGACGGCGTTATCACCGGGCTGTTCTAAAGCAATAGTACCTTTGCTAATATTATGCCTGGCCCCACCCCTTGCGGTGGGGTTTTTGCTGCCGGGCGGAGAATGGTATAATATAGCGGGGGAGATGAATTCTGTGTCCTGGCAGGAAACTATAGAAATAATCAACGTTCCCGACGCAGCAACGGCCCAAAAATTGATGGTGGAGATTGGCGTCGAAGGCCGGGGCATTGAGCTGATGGTGCCCAAGGCTCTGCATTACTGCCTCAAGCTAAAAGATGTACCGGCCAGGGCGGCCAATATCTTAAAACAAGAAATGCTGGCCCGGGGCGGCGAAGCGGCCATGGCGGCAGGCGTAGCCGGCTGGTCCGTTGACAAGACCGATGTCCTCCTCTTTGCCACCAGGCGCCAGCTGGAGCTTCTGGTAGAAAAGCTGCCCCGGCAGTACTTTGGCTTAAACAAGCTGGCCGTCGCTATTCAAGCTGCCCTGGACAGATGGGAAAAGACCGGCATTCAGGAGATCAAATGCCCGCGGGGTCCCCTTGTCCTGGGCCGGCGGACCCTGGTCATGGGAATTGTCAATGTAACGCCGGACTCCTTTTCCGATGGGGGCCTTTTTTATGACCCCGGCGCGGCGGTGGAGCATGCCCACCGTCTGGTGGAAGAAGGGGCCGATATTATTGATGTAGGTGGGGAATCAACCCGTCCCGGTCACGACCCGGTGCCGGCCGAAGAAGAATGGCGGCGCCTGGAACCGGTTTTAAAGCGCCTGGTGGCCGAAATCAAAGTCCCTATATCCGTAGATACGTACAAGGCTGTTACAGCCCGGCGGGCCCTGGACCTGGGAGTTGACATCATTAACGATATCTGGGGTTGCCGGGGTGATGCCGATATGGCCGCTGTTTGTGGCCGCTACCAGGCACCTGTCATTATCATGCACAACCAGCAGGGCACCGCATACCGGGATCTAATGTTTGATATCCTGACTTCCTTGCAAGAAAGTATCCGCCTGGTAGAAGAGAACGGGGTACCCCCGGAGCAGATTATTGTCGACCCTGGTATTGGTTTTGGCAAGGACTTGCAGCAAAACCTGGAAGTAATGGGCCGTTTACGGGAGCTAAAGGTGCTGGGCAAACCCATCCTCCTGGGCACTTCGCGCAAGTCAATGATTGGTAAGACCCTCGAGCTACCCGTCGACCAGCGTCTGGAGGGAACGGCCGCTACGGTGGCCCTTGGTATTGCCCATGGGGTCGATATAATTCGCGTTCATGACGTCCGGGCCATGGTGCGGGTGGCCAGGATGGCCGACGCCATTGTACGCCGGCGTTAACTTAAACTTAAAGTTGCTCCTATTGCCGTTTAAATATTCTTAAGGTAAAATGGAGGGGCAAGAGTGCCCTTTTTGCTTATGCACTTCATTTCTGGACCTGGTGATTGACATGTTTCGTTTGGCCCCGACCGGGAGGTAATCATTTTTTATGATCCAACCCAAAATAAAAGTTACCAATTTAAATTTTTACTATGGTTCTAAATGGGCCTTAAAGGATGTCAGTCTGGAGATAAAACCCAATTCCGTCACAGCCCTCATCGGCCCCTCGGGGTGCGGTAAGTCTACTTTTTTGCGCACTTTAAACCGCTTAAACGACCTCATTGAAGGAGTACGACTTTCAGGGGAAATTCTTTTAGATGGGGAGAATATTTATGCTCCCGATGTTGATGTCATCAACTTACGCAAACGGGTAGGTATGGTTTTTCAACGTCCCAATCCTTTTCCAATGTCCATTTATGATAATGTGGCCTACGGTCCCCGGATTCATGGCATTAAGAACAGGAAAAAACTGGACGAAATTGTGGAGCAGAGTCTTAAAGCAGCGGCCCTCTGGGAAGAAGTGGCCGACCGCCTGCGCCAGCCGGCCTTAGGATTATCCGGGGGCCAGCAGCAGCGCCTGTGCATTGCCAGGCTATTAGCCGTGGAGCCGGAAGTAGTTCTCATGGACGAACCTTCTTCGGCCTTGGATCCTATTTCCACGTTAAAAATTGAAGAGCTCATCCGTGTCCTTAAAGAAAAATATACCATTGTCATTGTCACCCATAATATGCAGCAGGCAGCCCGCGTTTCCGACTATACCGCTTTCTTCCTTAACGGGGAGATGGTGGAATACGATAATACGGAAATCATTTTTACCAGGCCCCGCGACCAGCGGACGGAGGATTATATTACCGGTCGCTTCGGTTAAATTACCTCTAATTAAGAGAAAAAATCTTTTTAACCCATAAAAGTCACAAAGAGGAAGTGAGGTGAATATAATGGAAGGTAACAAACTTACAGGAGGGCAAGCTATGGCCATCACAACCAGGCAGGGCTTTCAACATTCCCTGGAAGATTTGCAACAAAACATCCTGCGCATGGGGAGTATCGTTGAGCAAACCATTGCCAAGTCAGTAGAATGCCTGGCCAGGCAGGATGCCCGGATGGCCGCTGAAGTGGTTGGGGGCGATGTTGTTATCGACGAGATGGAGTTACAGATTGAAGACCAGTGTTTAAAGCTTATTGCCACCCAGCAGCCCATGGCCAAGGATTTACGCAAAATAGCCGCCGGATTTAAGATTATTACCGATTTGGAGCGTATGGCCGATTATTCTGTTGATATTGCTCGTATTGCCCAGCGTATCCTCGAAACCGGCCAGCCTTTGATCAAGCCTTTGATTGATATTCCCCGCATGGCGGAGTTAGCCCAGGTAATGGTCAAGCAGGCCCTGGATGCTTATGTCAGGGAAGATACAGACCTGGCCTATACGGTAGCCAGGGCAGACGACCAGATCGACATGCTCCACAACCAGGTCTTCCGGGAACTGCTGGTCTTCATGATGGAAGATCCCAAAACCATTACCCAGGCCACCTATTTGCTCTTTGTCAGCCGTTATCTGGAGCGGATAGCCGACCATGCCACCAATATAGCCGAGGAAGCGATTTACTTGGCCACCGGCGAACGGAAAGAATTAAACGATTGAAAGACCCGGGTTAAGCTAACCCGGGTCTTTTAATGACCGGGTAACAGTTCCGGGGGCAGCATTTTTTCCGTCTGGAGAAAGGTAGCCGTTAAAAAGGTTATCAGTCCTACCAGAATGGCGGCTCCCAGGAAAAGGGGCAGCCGGCCCAGGGTCATGGCCAGGCCAAAGGCCGGGGGTCCCAGGGCGACGCCAAAGAAACGCATGGAACCGTAAAGGCAGGTAATGCCGCCCCTTTCCTTAGCGCTCACACTGGTTATCAAGGTATTGACTGAGGGCAGGACGATACCTGTACCGATCCCCATGACCACCATGGCCAGGAAAAAGATATAGATATTATCAAAGAAGCCCATAACTATCAGGGCTGCGGTCTCCAGGACCAGGCCGGCAACAACGGTCATCTTCAAGAAGTTGCCGGTCTTTTGTTGCAGGTAACTACCGGATAAATAGGAAGTAAGGGCCATGGTACCTACGGGAATGGCTATAAGCAGGCCGGTACTGAGGCCCCGGATGCCGTGATCTGCTTCGAGGATATCGGAGACGTAACTCAAAACCCCGAACAAGATAAAAAGTACAACCATCCCGGCCAGGATGCAGGCCAGGAGGGATAAGCCCCGGGTCTGGAAAACCTGGCCCAGGTCGCGGAAATAGGTGCGGAAGGTTACCGTGTTTTTATCTTGCCCCGAAGGTTCTTTAATGAAGAACCACACAGCCAGACCAATGGGGATGGCCAGGAAGCCATAGACAAAAAAGGGAGCGAACCAGGCGATGAGGCCGGCAAGGGAGCCGGCAATGGGGCTGACTACCTTGCCCAGGCCGTTGGAAGCTTCCAGCAAACCCAGGGCTTTGGTGCGCTCCCTGCTCTGGAAAATGTCGCTGGTAAGGGCCATAGCCAGCTGGTAAGTACCCCCGGCACCAATACCCTGGAGGATGCGGCTGCCCAGGATCAGGTAATAAGGGGAAGCCACCAGCCAGGCTGCCAGGCCGGCCAGCAGGCCTCCCAGACCGTAAATCATCAGGGCCGGTGCCATAATAGGCTTGCGGCCGTAGGCATCGGACAGGAAACCGGCAAAGGGGATGACCAGGCCGGCCGTCAGGGAAAAAGCTGTTATAAAAAGGCTGATCTGGACCAGGCTGACATTCAAAGTGGTGCGCATGACCGGTAGCAGGGGAACCAGCATGGAGTTGCCCAGGACCATGATAAAGGGTACGGCACACAGGATGGCAAAGGGCAATTTTATAGATGGCTGCAACCTTGAAAACCTCCTAGAAAAGATGCTGCTTCTATTTTCTCTCGGCAGCGCATAAAAAATAATGGGAGGAGATGCCATGTTTTTCTATGTGCCGGACAAACATGTGCTGGCTATGGCGGCTGTGCGCGTCCTGTCCAGTATGATTGAGTTAACGGCAGCCATCCTGATGTTAAAATTGAACCGGGTTGAGGCAGCTTTAAAAATAAATGCCACTCTGGCTTTTGTTGGTCCGGCAGTTATGCTGACAGTAATGGCCTTGGGGCTCTGGGGCCTGGCCGGTAAAATTCCCCCTGTTAAAATGCTGACCATTATCATGGGAGTGGGACTTATTTTTTACGGCCTCAGGCGGTAATAATGGTGGGGCAACAGTCGTCAGACCTGTGAAAAAGTACCGCCGGCAATCTTGTTACCCCTTTCCTGGCCGGGGCATAAAGATAAAAAAGCGAGTTAAAAAATAAACATGCAGGAAGGGGCGACATGAATGCTGGAAAAAACAACTGCCGCCTGGAATGATGTCCTGGAATTTCCCATTGGTGGACGCCAGCAAAAACCAAGGCGAGCGGGATTGACCATGGTTATTGACAAGGGCCTGGGGCTGACGGAGTTCAGGGATTTGCTGGAGGTGGCAGCACCCTATATTGATTTCATTAAACTAGGTTTTGGCACTTCCGTATTTTATCCGGCAGCTATTTTACGGGAAAAAATTCGCTTGGCACGCTCTTACAGTGTTGATATCTTTCCCGGTGGTACCTTCTTTGAAGTCGCCGTACTTCAGGGGAGGCTAAGCCTTTACCTGCAAACGGCCAGGGAACTGGGGTATACTTTTATTGAAATTTCCGATGGAACCATTGACTTGAGCCGGACCGTGCGGTTGGCGGCGGTGCGCCAGGCCCGGGCGGCAGGGTTTGGTGTTATAACTGAAGTGGGCAAGAAGGACCCGCGGGATGCCTTAAGCACAACCTATCTCCTGAGCCAGATTGCTGTCGACCTGGAGGCGGGAGCCGACTATGTCATCGTCGAGGGACGGGAATCAGGCCAGGGAGTCGTCATTTACGACAGCCGCGGGGCTGTCAGAGAAGATCTACTGGAAAACCTGCTGGCCGGCATCAAGGATCCGGACCGGGTCATATGGGAGGCGCCCCAGAAGCAGCAGCAGCAGGCTTTAATAATGCGCCTGGGGCCCAATGTTAACCTGGGCAATGTCCAGCCCGGAGATATCCTGGCCCTGGAAGCTCTGCGGGTGGGGCTGCGGGGCGACACCTTAAAGACTACCCTGAAAGCGGCTGGAGCAGGTTAATAAATACGGGAAGCGGGAGCCGGCGGCGGGGCTCCTGCTTCCCGTTTAATTATTCCCTATTACTTCCTGGCTGGCAGGAATCTGCCCTATCTTTCGCGAATAACTACTGAACCGGAAAGACGTTGGAGGTGCGATGGAGTTTGGAAATCGATGTCTTTGCGGGTATAAATGGCATACCGGATGAGGCCATTAATAATAAAGCGGTTATAGTTATTGATGTACTGCGGGCAACGACCACCATTACGGTGGCCCTGGCAGCCGGTTGTCTGGAGGTAATTCCTGTCCTTACACCCGAAGAAGCTATTGAGATGCGCGAGCGCTTGGGGGATGAGCGGGTACTCCTTGGGGGTGAGCGCAATGCGTTAAAAATACCGGGCTTCGATCTGGGCAATTCCCCCCTGGAGTATACGCCTGAAATTGTAGCCGGCAAAAGGTTGATTATGACCACTACCAACGGCACCAGAGCCATTCGCCGGGCCGCAGGCGGCCGCCAGGTATTCCTGGGCGCCATGCTCAACGCTCCGGCTGTGGCCGAGATGGCTGCTGCGGCAGCAACAGACATCACCATTATTTGTGCCGGTACCAGAGATCGTTTCTCCCTGGAAGATTTTTTGGCCGCCGGATTCCTGGTTGACCGGCTTGCCGGTCTGGGAGAATTTATCTTGCGCGACGGCGCCCTGGCAGCAAGGGATTATTATTACTGCCACCGGGATGATCCGTCGGCAGCCATGAAAGAAAGTTTTCATGGCCGGCTCCTGGCCGACCTTGGACTGGAAGCCGATGTTGAATTCTGTTCCCGGGTAGGTACAATTGATGTCGTTCCGGTGTACGGCGGCGGTATTATTAAAAAGGCCGGCTAACGCCGTATGGCGTTCTTGTCCCGGCTGCCATGGCATATAATATGGTACAGGATGGCTGGTACAAGGGGCGTATTTCTATGAACGCGACAACGGCGATCCTGTTACTTATTATGTTGCTGGGCATCCTGGGGCGATCGAACGTAATTGCCGCCGCTGCTGCCATTCTTTTACTCCTTCAGTTTACCAACCTGCAAAAAATCTATCCTTTTCTTGAACGCCGCGCTCTGGAGGCCGGCCTTATTTTTCTTGTGGTTTCCGTACTGGTACCCTTTGCTTCCGGCCGGGTTTCAGCGCGGGATATGCTTGCCTCCGTTGTTTCCCTACCCGGCATAATAGCCATCGCCAGCGGGATTATTGCCACCCATATGAACTGCCAGGGCCTGGAATTGCTCCAGCGTTTTCCCCAGATGATGATCGGTATGGTTATAGGTTCCATTATCGGCGTGGCCTTTTTCGGCGGTATTCCCGTAGGCCCCCTTATGGCCGGCGGTATCGCCGCCCTGCTGGTCAACCTGCTGGCATGGCTGCGATAATTTTTTTTCAAACCAGCAGGATTTTTTAATTTCATCAAGTATATATATAATAGCATAAAGAATTGATACCCCTATAGGGTAGCTTAACACTTTTTGCCAGCCTAAACAGATATAAATAGATGCAGATGCAGAGGGGGGATGGGAGGAGATAGGGTGCATATCGTCTTTCCAATAAAATAAATTTTTGTGGAAGGGACGAAAGTATGGCCAAGCTGTTAGAGTATCAAGGCAAGGAATGGCTGCGCAAGGCGGGAATCCCGGTTCCTGTAGGCCGGGCGGCATCCTCGCCGGAAGAAGCGGAACAGATTGCGGCGGAGATAGGTAAGCCCGTCGCAGTAAAGGCCCAGGTGCAGGCTGGCGGCAGGGGTAAGTCAGGAGCGGTAAAACTAGTTGACACCCCGGCAGAAGCCCGGGCGGCAGCGGCATCTATTCTTGGCACGGTAATTAAAGGTTATCCGGTACGCAAGGTCCTGGTGGAAGAGAAATTGAATATCGCCCGGGAATTCTACGTGACTATTATTGTTAATTCCGCCCGCAATGCCCGCTGCCCCATGATGATGTTCAGCACCGAGGGCGGCATGGACATTGAAAGTGTTCCGGAAGAGAAGATTTTTAAGCTTTTAATTTCACCCTTAAATGGTCTGGAAGTTTATGACGCCGTCGACATTCTGGTGCAGGCCGGCATCCCCAACGACCAGTTGATGACCTTTGCCAATCTGTTGGTCAAGCTGTGGAATGCTTATAAAAAATATGATTGCTTTACCCTGGAGATCAACCCCCTGGTCTTAACCGCCAGCGGGGAACTGGTGGCGGCCGACTGCAAGATGGAGGTCGACAACAGCAGCGTTTACCGTCATCCGGAAATGGGCATTGAAATTGCCAGGGACTTCCCCCACGAGCCCACGGAGCTGGACCGTATCGGCTGGGGCATTGAAAAGACCGACACCCGCGGTTCCGGTTTCGTCATGAGCATGGGCTTTGACGAGAAAAGTCCGGGTTATATCGGTTACCATCCCATCGGCGGCGGGTCGGCCATGATGGGCATGGACGCCCTTAACAAGGTCAACCTGAAGCCGGCAAACTACGCTGACACCAGCGGCAATCCGGTTGCTTCCAAGGTGTACCGGGTAGCCAAGGTGGTTCTCTCCCAGCCTAACATTGATGGCTACCTGCTGGGCGGCTTCATGATGGCCAACCAGGAACAATGGCACCACGCCCACGCCGTCGTGAAGGCCCTGCGGGAGATCCTGCCCAAGAAACCCGGCCTGCCCTGTGTCTTACTGCTCTGCGGAAACAAGGAAGAAGAATCCCTCGCCATTTTACGCGAAGGGTTAAGCAATGTCGAGGGCGCCACCAGGGTGGAGATCTACGGCCGGGAGCATGTCACCGATACCGATTTTATCGGGCAAAGGTTACTGGCCCTTGTTAAAGAATATCAAGCCGAGAAGCGAAAGCAGGGTGGAAACCAGTGATTGAATTCTGGGAAAGAACAATTAAAGTCGCCATCGACACCAGCAAGTGCAGCGAGTGTGAAACGAAAGCTTGCATCGACGCGTGTAAAAAGTTTGCCCGGGGGATACTGCAGCTTAAGGACGGTATACCTTCGGTGGCCCATTTGACCGAAGATGAAGTCCAGCGCCGGGGGACAGAATGCCTTGCCTGCGAGTATGAATGCTGGTTCCGCGGCAAGAGCGCCATTAAAATTGATGTTCCCATTGAAGGACTGGACGAGTACCTGCGCAAGCGGGGCCTGCTGGAAGACAACGCCAACCAGTAAAAGGATAAAGAGGGATTAGCATGGGGATTTTAATCGATAGAAACACCAAGGTTATTGTTCAGGGAATTACCGGCAGGGAGGGTTCCCTCCGGGCCAAGTATATGAAGGATTACGGCACGAAAGTTGTGGCCGGGACGAGCCCCGGTAAGGGCGGCGAAGAGGTAGCGGGCATTCCCGTCTACCATACCGTCAAGCAGGCCGTTGCCGAACACGGGGAAATTGACTTCAGCGTGATCTTCGTACCCGGCCGGGCTTTGAAAGCAGCGGTTAAAGAGGCCGCCGACGCCGGCGTGAAAAATATCGTCCCCTGCGTAGAATCGGTCCCCATTCACGACATCATGGAAATGGTGGAATACTGCAAGCTGAAGGGGACCAGGCTCATCGGCCCTGGCTCCATCGGCATCATTACGCCCGGCGAGGCGGTAGTGGGCTGGCTGGGCGGCAACGTGGAATGGGCCAACTCCTTCTTCCGGCCCGGGCCGATCGGCGTTTTCTCCCGCAGCGGCGGCCAGTCGGGAACTATTCCCTGGATCCTCAAGGAAAACGGTTACGGCGTAAGCACCGTCGTCCACACGGGTACGGAACCGGTGCTGGGGACTTCCTTCGCCGACCTGCTGCCCCTTTTTGAAGAAGATCCCCAGACGGAAGCGGTAGCGGTATTTTCCGAGATCGGCGGTACCCAGGAAGAAGAATGTGCGGAAGTAATTGCGTCCGGGAAATTTACCAAACCCTTCGTTATCTACGTGGCAGGGGCCTGGGCACCGGAAGGCCAGCGCTTCTCCCACGCCTCCAGCATTGTGGAACGGGGCCGCGGTTCGGCCAAGAGCAAGATGGAAGCCATCCAGAAAGCCGGTGGCTATGTGGCCATGAGCCCGAATGATATCCCGCGTATCCTCAAAAACGTACTCAAGCATTAGGAGGTAATAAGCAATGCCCGTAATGCGTTCTGTCCTTTACGTTCCCGGCAACAACCCCAGGATGATTGCCAAAGCGCCGACTTTCCCCGCCGATATAATCACCCTCGACCTGGAAGATTCCGTACCCCCGGCGGAGAAGGAAAACGCGCGGAAACTTGTCCGCGAAAACCTGAAGGCTGTCGGTGCCAACGGCTCGGAGGTATACGTGCGCATCAACAACTGGGAAACCGAAATGACCAATGACGATCTGGAGGCCATTGTTTATGAGGGCCTGCATGGCGTCACCCTGGCCAAGTGCGGTCATCCCGACCACGTCAAACGCCTGGACTGGAAACTGGAAGAACTGGAACGTCGCCGCGGCCTGCCTATAGGGAGCATCAAGGTGTCCCTGCTCCTGGAAACCGCTAAAGGAATAATCAATGCCTATGAATCCTGCATCGCCAGCCCGCGGGTAGTCAGTGCCATCTTCGGCGCGGTGGACTACTGCAAGGATATGCGGGTCAAACTGACCTCGGAAGGCAAAGAGCAAGAATACGCCCGCGCCCATATGGCAGTGGCCGCCCGGGCGGCAGGGGTAGTAGCCATTGACTGCCCGTTTGTCGCTTATCAGGATATGGAAGCCTTCGAGAAGAGCGTGCTCCAGGGCCGCCAGATGGGTTATGAAGGCCGGATGTTGATCCATCCCAGCCAGGTGGAACCCGCCAACCGTCTTTACTCCCCGGACCCTGCCGACGTGGAATGGGCCCGCGGCGTAGTGAAAGCCTTTGAAGAGGAAGCCATTGCCAAGGGCAAGGCGGCCATCTCTTACCAGGGTAAGATGGTCGACACGCCGGTATACCTCAATGCCAAGGATATCCTGAGCGCTTACGAAGAGATCCAGGCTAAAGAAGCAGCCAGGAAGAACGCTTAACCGTGGGGAAACCGGGGCTGGCGGCTTCCAGGAAAGCTGCCGGCCCCTTTTATAACTACGCGGTTGCCGGGAAACCCGGTACCGGTACTTAAACAGAAAAAAGGGGGATGACAGGCTGTGAATACCCAGGAAAGGGCCCTGCAGCTGCATAAGGAATGGCAGGGTAAAATTGAAGTACGGGGGCGGGTACAGGTCCGGGACGGGGTGGATCTTTCCCTGGCCTATACCCCCGGTGTTGCCGAGCCCTGCAAAGAAATCCATAAAGATCCCAAACTCGTCGACGTCTACACCCGGCGCTGGAACCAGGTTGCCGTTGTATCCGACGGCTCGGCGGTCCTCGGCCTCGGTAACATTGGCGCCCGGGCGGCCATGCCCGTGATGGAAGGGAAAAGCCTGCTTTTTAAAACCTTTGCCGGCGTCGATGCTTTTCCCATCTGCATCGATTCCCAGGATGTGGATGAGATTGTCAGGACAGTGCAGCTCCTGACCCCCACCTTCGGCGGCGTTAACCTGGAGGATATTGCTGCACCCCGCTGTTTTGAAATCGAGCGGCGCCTCAAGGAAACTACTGATATTCCCATTTTCCACGACGACCAGCACGGTACGGCCGTGGTGGTCTTGAGCGGGATCATCAACGCCTGTAAGATAACCAGGCGGGAGCTGGGCGACCTCAGGGTAGTGATTAACGGCGCCGGAGCGGCCGGCATTGCCACTGCCAAGCTCCTGCTCAGTGTGGGCGTAAAAGACGTAATCCTCTGCGATTCCCGGGGAATTGTCTCCTCAAAGCGCCAGGACCTCAATAAGGAAAAACAGGAAATGCTCAAGGTCACGAACAAAGAAGACCGCAGCGGCACCCTGGCCGACGCCATGGTAGACGCCAACTGCTTTATCGGGCTCTCGGTCAAAGACGCCGTTACCCAGGACATGGTCCGCTCCATGGGTAAGGATCCCATCATCTTTGCCATGGCCAACCCCATTCCGGAAATCTATCCCGACAAGGCGCGGGAAGCCGGCGCCGCCGTTGTGGGCACGGGGCGGAGCGACTTCCCCAACCAGGTCAATAACGTCCTGGGCTTCCCCGGCATCTTCCGTGGAGCCCTTGACGTGAAGGCTTCCGATATCAATGAGCCGATGAAGATTGCCGCCGCCCATGCCCTGGCCGACCTGGTGGGCGACAGGCTGTCACCTGATTTCGTCATGCCGGAAGCCTTCGACCTGCGGGTGGCACCAGCGGTGGCAGCGGCCGTGGCCAGGGCCGCCGTCGAGAGCGGCGTGGCCCGCGAGCCGAAGGATCCCGAATGGGTGAAGAAACATACGGAAGAGCTGATCGGCCTGGCGAAATAACATCCAGAAACCATGGCGCAACGACCCCGGGCCAGGGGTTCCAAGCGCCTGGTCGGAGGCGAGCCGCCCGGAGGAACGCTCCGGGCGGCTTTTCTGGCTGCGCATGCGTTTTTCCCCCTGCGGGTATAATAATAAAAAAAGGCAGGTGGATTTAAACTGGTCAACCGTATCGACTCTCCTGAATATCCGCAGGAAGCGCCGCAGCCCAGCAGCGTTCCCCATCCTGCGACCTCACCACCGGAATTCCCATTGGAGGTAAAGCCGGCAGCCGATCCCCCGCAGGGGGATTTTCTGTTATAATAAGCATATAGCTGGTCAATAATCCCAGCTGCTGTTATCATGGTAACATATGGGATAAGGAGGGGGAAAATGGCCGCACGTACCAAGGTTACCTTACCCCAGCTCCAGGCCATGAAGGAGCGGGGGGAGAAAATCACCATGGTAACCGCTTATGATTATCCTTCAGCATTGCTGGCCGACCGGGCCGGCATGGACATGCTGCTGGTAGGCGATTCTTTGGGTATGGTGGTCCTAGGCTACCAAAGTACAGTACCCGTAACTATGGATGAGATGGTGCATCATACCCGCGCCGTCATGCGGGCCAACCCGGCGGCGCTGGTGGTGGCCGATCTGCCTTTTCTTTCCTATCAGGCCGGTGTAACGGACGCTGTCTATAATGCCGGCCGCCTGGTGAAGGAGGGTGGGGCCGATGCCGTCAAGCTGGAAGGCGGCCGGGCCATGGTACCCATGGTTCGGGCTATCGTCGATGCCGGCATCCCGGTTATGGGTCATCTGGGGTTAACTCCCCAGTCGGTAGTCCAGCTGGGCGGCTATCGCGTCCAGGGACGGGAGAAAGATGCGGCCGATAGAATTGCCGCCGATGCGGAAGCATTAGTGGAGGCCGGCGTTTTCTCCCTGGTACTGGAATGCGTACCGGCGGATCTGGCCCGGCGGATAACGGCGGAATTGCCGGTGCCTACCATCGGCATTGGGGCCGGACCTCATTGTGACGGCCAGGTGCTGGTTTACCATGACCTCCTGGGCCTCTTTGACCGCTTCCAGCCCAAATTTGTCAAGCGCTATGTCAACCTGGGTGAAGCGATTGTCAAGGCCCTTGCCGATTACCGGGAAGAAGTCCGCCAGGGGAGATTCCCGGGTGAAGAACACAGTTTCCGGTAAAAGACCCTCATACCGCTAACGCGACACATTAGAAGGATGAAAATAACGGGCTGGCATTTGTTTGGAGCGAGCGACTTGGTCCGAGCGGTTGAGCAGCCTTGGCGAAGCCGAGGAGCGAGGGCGGGGCCGAGGACAGGATGTCCGAGGCCGGCCTCTGAGGCAAGGATGCCGAATAGGCCGGGAACCCCGCCCGAGCCCCGAGGCTGAGCCGTAGGCTGATCCGCGAGGACCAGGGAGCGAGCAAAAACAATGCCAGCCTGAAGCGAAGTTATTTTCAGGGTAGAATGTATGGAGGGACACTGCTAGTTGCTCAATTATCTGGACCTGCTTCTATTTCTGCTCCTGGCCCTGGGTGCCTGGCGGGGTTACCGCCTGGGTTTTGTTAACCTGATAGCCGGCTGGCTCAGCTACCTGGTGGCGGGGTTGGCGGCGGCCCTCTATGCCCGGCCCCTGGCTGAGGCCCTGGACCAGGCCTGGCACTTAACCGATCGCTGGGGTAACTGGCTGGCTCCCCTCTTACCATTACCGCGGCCGGTTCTCAGCCAGCCTTTAGGTAAGGCAGCCGCCGGACAGCTGGAAATCCTTTTAAACGCCACGCCGTTACCGGGTATGATAAAACAGAGCCTGCTGGATGGCCTGGAGAAGGTTTCCGGAGGTACGGTGGGCCAGGCCCTGGCGGGTCAGATGGTCTTCCTGGGCCTGGAATTAATAACCCTGGTGGCTCTTTTTTACGGCAGTTTATTTCTCTTACGCCGCCTGGCTCGCTGGGGTACCATGGGGATAAATATGGCCTCTACCGGTTTGCTTAACCGGGGTCTGGGCCTGGCCCTGGGCCTCCTGGGGCAGGTCTTTTGTCTGGCATTGCTGGTGGGGCTGCTGCGCTCCTTCCTGGCACTGCCAGCCATAACGGCAGCACCGGGTTTTTTACCTCTGGCCCGGCAGCTCTACAACTCCGGCATGGCCCGCCAGCTGGGCAATTTTTATGATTGGCTGGCCGGGCTGTTGCATACCCTAATCTAGAGGATTGGCAAGGGGAGTTATCGAGAAATATAAATAAAGAGCATGGGGGTTTTGTCTCCAGGTTGATATAAAAGGAGGAATTACCTGATGGCAGAAAAAGAAGAAAGCAGGGGCAAAAGACTACAAAAAGAACTGGCTATCCCCCAGAAGAGTGCCTGGGAGCGTTTAGAAGGGGACACCAGGGAAAAGGTTTTTGCCTTTGCCGAGGGGTATAAAACCTTCTTAAGCCGGGCTAAAACTGAACGGGAAGCCGTACGGGCCGCCCTGGAAGCCGCCCGGGGACGCGGTTTTGTTTCCCTGGCTGACCTGTCTCCCGGCCGGGGGTTAAATCCCGGGAGCCGTTTTTACCTGGAATGGCGGGGTAAAGTCCTGCTCGTGGGTATAATGGGTACGGCTGATCTGACCGAAGGCGTTAGGCTGGTGGGGGCCCATGTTGATGCGCCGCGCCTGGACCTGAAACCCATGCCCCTCTATGAAAAAGACGGTCTGGCCATGTTCAAAACCCACTATTACGGCGGTATCAAGAAATACCAATGGACGGCCCTGCCCCTGGCCCTGCACGGGGTGATTATGTTAAGGAACGGTCGCCGGGTGGAAGTGGTAATCGGTGAAGACAGCGCCGACCCCATTTTTACCATAAGCGATTTGTTACCCCACCTGGCCAAGGAGCAGATGAAAAAGAATATGGAAGAAGCCTTGAGCGGGGATGATTTAAACCTGGTGGTAGGCAGCATACCCTATTCCGGTGATGACGATGTAAAAGATAAAGTTCGCCTGGCCATTCTCCAGCTGTTAAATGAACGTTACGGCCTGGTGGAGGAAGACCTGATTACGGCAGAGCTGGAACTGGTGCCGGCCGGGCCGGCCCGGGACCTGGGTTTTGACCGCTCCCTGGTAGGAGGTTACGGCCAGGACGACCGGGTCTGCGGCTACACAGCCCTGCAGGCCATCCTGGACCTGGAGGTACCCCGGCATACGGCCCTGGTGCTCCTGGTAGATAAAGAAGAAATCGGTAGTACAGGTAATACCGGCGCCCATTCCCGCTTCCTGGAATATGCTTTGAGCGAGCTGGCTGCTCGCCAGGGTAATACCAGCATTGTCCACGTGGGACGGATAATGGCCAATTCCCAGGCCATTTCCGCTGATGTGACCGCCGGTGTCGATCCTACCTATGAAAATGTCTTCGACATGTACAATGCCTCCCGCCTGGGATACGGCGTAGTTTTAAATAAGTACTCCGGTTCCCGGGGCAAATACGACGCCAACGACGCCAGTGCCGAGTTTATGGGCCGGTTGCGGGACATTTTCAACCAGAATCAGGTCATCTGGCAGAGCGGCGAAATGGGCAAGGTGGATGCCGGCGGCGGCGGGACCATAGCCAAGTTTTTGGCCTATTTTGGTCTGGATGTGGCCGACTGCGGCCCCGCCCTCCTCTCCATGCACGCTCCCCTGGAGATAGCCAGCAAGGTGGATATTTATATGGCCTACCGGGCCTACAAAGCTTTTCTAGCCAGTTAAGGATTTTAAGCAGGAAAAGTAGAACCCCGTGCAGAAAAGTATATATAAAAGCCCTGGTACCTTGAGAGCGGATGGGCGCCAGGTGCTTTTCTTTTAAAGGGGGCATGAATGGTGGAAAAAATAGTGGATGCCCGCGGGCTGGCCTGCCCGCAACCGGTTATCCAGACCAAAAAGGCCCTGGAAAGTTTGGGGCCGGATGGAGAGCTGGTTACCATTGTCGATAATGAGGTGGCCCGGGACAATGTTTTAAAACTGGCGCGGAGCATGGAGTGCGCTACCAGCGTCAGGGAACAGGGAAATGAATACTACATCCGTATTCGCAAGGAAAGCATACCGCCTACCCAGTTGAGTGTGCATCCGGGCCAGGTATTGCTGGTAACTTCGGCCAGCCTGGGCCGCGGTTCGGAAGAGCTGGGGGGCATCCTCATGCGCAGCTTCTTTTACAGCTTGAGTGAAACGGAAGTGCTGCCCCGGCGGGTACTCTTTATCAACAGTGGTGTCCAACTCTGCTGTCAGGGTTCACCGGTGCTGGACAGCCTGCTGGCCCTGGAGCAAAAAGGAGTGGAAATCCTGGCCTGCGGCACCTGCCTGGATTATTATCATCTGAAGGAAAAATTGTGTGCCGGCAGCGTTACCAATATGTATACCATCATTGAGCACCTCATGGCTGCGGAAAAGGTAATTACCCTCTAGGGAGTGGTGAACTTGTTCTGGCAGCGCCGGCGTTACCGGGATGAGCGGCAACTGGCAGCAGCCCTGGCAGGCTGCCGGGACAAAATAGCTATAGGTTTGCGGCGGGAGCTGTGCCGGCTGGACGCCCTGGTCCTGGCCCGGCTGCTGGCAGATCTGTGGCCGCAGTTGGAGAAGAATACCCGGGAGCAGCTGGCGGCTCTGGCTGAGGAAGAAGGTTTCGTTAACGCCTGGCTGCAAATCCTGAAACAGGGAAAAGCTGGTGAGAAAGTTGCGGCGGCTACCATTCTGGGCGAGATGAGAATTAAACGTGCCCTGGGCTCTCTCCTGGCGGCCATGGGCGACCGGGACGAAGGCGTCCAGATGGCGGCAACGGCAGCCCTTATCCGTTTACGCGACCGGCGCTGCCTGGAACCGTTGCTTACAGCCCTGGCTGAACCCCGGCGCTGGCCGCCGGCGCGGGTAGCCGAGGTGTTGCTGGCCTTAGGAACAGACAGTATCCCACCTTTGCTGGATCTTCTGGGCCGGGGGCCCGAAGACGTTGCCATACGGGTAATAAATATCCTGGGCTCCTTTAACGATGAGCGGGTCTTACCGGCCCTGGAGCGCTGCCTTGAGGATGAGAGCGTTGCCGTGCGCAGAGCAGCAGCCATGGCCCTTGGGGAAACCGGCTGCGGCCAGGGCGCGGGGAGTTTAAAGAAGGCCCTGACCGATCCGGTGGGCGAGGTACGGGCCGCCGCCGCCCGCGCCCTGGGAAAGCTAAAGTGCAAAGAGGCAGAGGATTTGCTTAAGAGTTGCCTGGCCGATACAACCTGGGAAGTCCGGGTAGCTGCCGGCGCGGCCCTGGCCGAGCTGGAGGCAGCAAGGGACGAGCAAGAAATGGAAGGAGAACATCAGGATGGACTTGCAGGTTGGCGATATCGTTCAGACCAGAAAGAAGCACCCCTGCGGTAGCGACCAGTGGGAGATATTACGGGTAGGGATGGATTTTCGCCTGCGCTGCCTGGGATGCGGTCGTTTAATCCTTATTCCTCGTCTAAAAGCGGAAAAGAGCATTAAAAAAGTGATATCTAAATTGCTTTGAGCAGGGTCATGATTGGCAGGGTCTTCCTGGTAGGGGAGGCCTGTCTTTCATACAAATAATGCAAATAATTGAGGTTGAGGAGGCGCTGCCGGCATTCGGTAAGGCTGGGGATGTCGCCTGGCTTTAGAATTACGGTGGAGCAGCGGCAAGCTGTCGCTGCCTCCAGGTAGCTCCCCATAAGCACCGGTCGGCCCAGTTCGTCTTCAATGGCCGCTGCCCCGGCCAAGGCCGTGGGGCAGTGGTTGCCAAAAAACATACAGGAAGGAAATACGAAACAGTCGACTTTCTCGTGACGAACCATGCGGCGGGCTACTTCTAGACGGCCGGTTCCCGGGCAACCGGGGCAGGGCTGCATGGCAACGATTTTAGCTCCAGGAAGCTTTCCTAGAGGTCCTTTATTTTTCTCCAGGGCCAGGAAACAGAGGATATGGGCCTGGTAGCCGGGGCAACCCCTTTTCCAGTAATCGCGGCAGGAAATAATACCAACGTGAAGCATATTGAGGAACCCCTTTTTACATAACCAAATTGGTTTCGTTTTCATAACAACGATAGCAGTTTAACATATTTTTCTTCAAAAAAATGTCGGAAGGTGGCGGCAGTCTAACTTAATAATTTTAAAAAAATAAATTACAATTAAAAAATGACCGGGCCGGTATGATTACCTCCCGGCTGAAGGGGCTACCTGTATAAAAACTTAAGCCGCGCTTCATACTTACTGTAGCCTGTAGCTAAAAGTCGGGAGGTTTTTTCCTTGGCGAAACGGATTCGCAACCAAATGGGCACCCGCATCAGCGTCCATGACAGCGTTCAGGAAATGTACGAGCGTATCCATAATGAAGGCCTGAGTAATACTTTTGATCGCTTCACCCCCAGGAAAAGATCCGCTGTACATACTGCCTGGCAGGTTTGAGTTGCCAGCTCTGCACCAATGGCCCCTGCCGTATCTCCGATAAAGGGGAAGCCACCCTGGGTGTTTGCGGCATTGACCGCAATGCCATGGCCATGCGGGACATGCTCCTGCGCAATGTTATGGGTACCGCTACTTATACCCATCACGCCTATGAAGCATATCGCACCCTTAAAGCTACGGCCCAGGGCAAGACTCCCTTTACCATAACCGATAAGGATAAGCTCATGTCCCTGGCCGGCCGGCTCCAGCTGGACACCAGTGGGCGCCTGGAAGATGTGGCCATCCGCCTGGCAGACTTTTTAATAGGCGAACTTTATCGCGATTATGATGAACCTGGCAGGATGATTCAGGTCTTTGCTCCCCCTCCCCGGCAAAAAGTATGGCAGGATCTGGCCATTTATCCGGCTGGCGTAATGCATGAAATTAAAGACGCCACCGCCAGCTGCCTCACCAATGTGGACGGCGACTATTTTTCCCTGGCCCGCAAAGCCCTGCGCCTTGGCATAGCCACTATCTACGGCGCTCAGATTGGCCTGGAAATGGTACAGGAATTCTTTTTGGAACGCCCAGCTGGGATTAAAAGGGTAGCTTGCAGCTACCCTTTTTGCGCTGGGAGCCACAACACCTCCATAATTTCTTCCCCTGCCTAAATTTCTAGCCAGATACCAATAAGCGGGGCTGGCCCGCAGGTCCCTGGTATGATACAATAAACTGGTAATCTCCATTAGACGCTGGTGATAAATTTGCTGGCCAGTACATACCAGAGGTCCTATGAAGTCCACTATTATGAAACCAATTTCATGTTAGAAGCCTCACCGGTCACCGTCCTGGGTTACCTGGAAGAGACGGCCACCTGGCATTCAGAAACAGTTGGCAATACCATTGCCAGATTAAACGCTGCCGGACGGGGCTGGGTCGTCTACCGCTACCATCTGCAGATGAACCGCTACCCCCGCTGGCGGGAAAAGATAACCGTCTCCACGTGGGTGGAACGCTTCCAGCGCTGTTTTGCTTATCGCAATTTTTATATTTACGATGCCGGTGATAATCTTCTGGGCCGGGCCGCATCCGTATGGATCTTCCTGGATACCACCAGCAAAAAGCCTCTGCGGATACCGCCTGAGATAAGCGAACCTTATGGGCTTTATCCTGAGCCTGCCATTCCGGGAGGATTTGGCGAGCTGGCCGGGCCGGAAAGTCCAACTATTGTGGCAGCATTTACTGTAGGCGCAGCAGACATGGATATCAATCACCATGCCAATAACAAGAGGTATATCCACTGGCTGCTGGAGAGCGTGCCCCTGGAGGTCCACCGGCAGGCTTTTCCGGCCACCATTGAGGTTATATATAAAAAAGATGCCCGTTACGGCGATCATATCCTCAGCCAGTGCCAGGAAGTAAAGGCCGGGAACGGCATCAGGCAGTATCTCCACCGCCTCACCTGCCCGGAAAAGGAACTGGAACTGACCCTGGCCCGTACATCCTGGCAGGAACGCTAGCCCATTTATAAATACCAGGTCATATTTTATATTCTTCGCGGTAAAGGAGCACAGGTTCAGTGCGGGCAGATCTGGAAGTAAGGCTTATCCATAATGGCCGCGAATGGATAGCCGGTGATGCTAATTTTGAGGCCAGGGGTCGCACCCTGGTTGAACTGGACCAGAACATTAAAAACGCTTTGCGGAAAAGCGGCAAATTTCAGGAGGGAACAAAAGTCACGGTCCTGATGAAATTTGATTACACAACCATGCCCGATTATGCCCGGGTGCGGCAGTACATGCCCGCTTATTTCAACCGCGTGTTAGTAGTGGAATTATAGTAATGGTAACAGAGGTTGTTGGTCCCCAAGGGAAGCGGTAAAATATCTTCAGGTAAAAGGGCGGTAATAGTGAGCCTGGCCCTAAAGGAAATAGCAGTTAGCAAAGATAAGGTTTATACCTACGACGATTATTGCCGGCTACCGGAGGGAGCTCCTTACCAGCTCATCGGGGGGAACTGGTATTCACATAGTGACATTTTCCTAGTCCGCTTACAAGGTGACAATATCACAGTCCGGTGACAGAGAGTGATCGCGCAACCTTGCCCTTCGGGATCAATTATGCTATAATCAACCAGAAAAGCTTCCCTGCTCCACCGGCGGGTGGGGCCATAAGTCCACAGGGAGGAGGTGCTTGCCGTGCGCAATTACGAAGTCGTGTTCGTAATTAAGCCCGACCTGGAAGCCGAAGCTACGGCGGCGGTGGTAGAGAAGTTTACCCGGCTGATAGCCGACCAGGGCGGCCAGGTTATCGAGGTAGACCAGTGGGGCAAAAAGCGGATGGCCTATGAGGTACGCAAGTACCGGGAGGGCTATTATGTCCTCATGAAGTTTAAAGGCACGCCGGCCGTTGCCCAGGAACTGGAGCGGGTATTAAAGATTACCGACGAGGTAATACGCTACCTGATCACGCGTCTGGAAGAAAAAGCGAGCTAAAATACCAGGGGCGGTGGGAGAGGGATGTTAAACCGGGTAATTCTAATTGGCCGGCTGACGCGGGACCCCGAACTGCGCTATACGGCCAGCGGTATCGCCGTAACAACCTTTACCCTCGCGGTAGATAGGAATTATGTCAACCAGCAGGGAGAACGGGGAACTGATTTTATTCGCATCACCGTGTGGCGGAAGCTCGCGGAAACCTGCGCCAACCACTTGAATAAAGGGCGCCTGGTAGCCGTTGAAGGCCGTCTCCAGACGCGTACCTATGAAACGCCGGATGGCCAGAAACGCCAGGCTACCGACGTGGTAGCCGATGATGTCCGTTTTCTGGACTGGCCCAGGGATGGAAAGATCCCCGGCGGGGTAAATCCCGTGGCGGATATGGGCGCTGATAGCTTCAGCCAGGATTTTAGCGATATTGGCACTGAAGTAGATATGAGCGAAGATGATTTACCTTTTTAGGTAAAGGGGTGGAACCGAATTTGGCACGTGACAAGAAACGTTCCCGGAAACGGGTTTGCAGCTTCTGCGTCGATAAAATCGCACAGGTGGACTACAAGGATGTAAACCGCCTCCGCCGTTATATCAGCGAACGGGGCAAGATTTTGCCCCGCCGTATTTCCGGCAACTGTGCCCATCACCAGCGCCAGCTTACGACAGCTATAAAACGGGCGCGGATCCTGGCCCTGTTGCCATATACGGTCGAATAATTAAAAGGTAAAGTTATAGGAGGGAGGACAGCAACTCCCTCTTTTCTATATTCGCTTAATTAATGGATAATTGGGTGATAATTTCATGACCGAAGGCAGGGTAGCAGCCCTGGCCGAAGGGGCCCTCATGGTAGCCCTGACGGTGGTGCTGGTGCTCACAGGCTATTTTATACCCCTTTTTCAGGTATTTACCAATATTATCTGGACGGTACCCATTATCGTCCTGATCGTACGCCGCAGCTTGCGCCTGGGGGCAATGGCCACCTTTGTGGCCGGCCTGGCTATAGCTTTTTTTACCGGGCCGCTCAATGCGGTATTGCTATTTGTCCAGTTTGCCGGACTGGGGCTGGTCTACGGTCACCTTTTTAAGGCTAAGGCCCGGCCAGGCCAGGTGCTGGTTGCCGGAGGGGTTGTTTCCCTCTTTTCTTTGCTTTTGAGCCTGGTCCTGACTTCTAAACTGACGGGATTGCCCCTGGGGGGTATGCTCCAGGAATTTGAGGCTACAGTCAACTATACCCTGGAATTTTACCGCCGCACGGGAATGCTGGAACATATAGGCAGATCGGGAATGACCCCGGAACAGTTCCAGGCCGCCCTCACCGGCATGATCAATCTCCTTAAACTCCTGTTACCGGGGATTTTAATCTCTGCTTCTATCCTGGCCGCCTTCGTTAATTACCTGGTAGCTGAAAAGGTACTGCGACGCCTGGGCCTTATCGAGAGGGGGTTGCCACCCTTTCGTTACTGGCAGTTACCCTGGTATGCCGTCTGGGGGGTAATTGCCGGGCTGGGCCTGTGGCAGCTGGGAGATTATTACGGCCTGGCTTTTGCCCGCAAGGCAGGGATAAATATCCTTTATGTATATTTGCCTCTGTTGGTGGTTAACGGCCTGGCCGCAGTAAGCTTTATTTTTTACCGGCTGAAACTGGCTTCCTTTCTCAAGGCGGTGCTGGTGATTGTGGCCCTGGTTAATCTCCCGGTGGCTCTGGTTTCTCTGGTAACCCTGGGTTTATTTGACCCGTTTTTCAGTTACCGGCGGCGCATCAATTCGCCTGGTGAAGGAGAGTGAGGCGTTATGAAGGTTATTTTAGTTGCTGATGTACCCAAACTCGGCAACCGGGGGGCGGTGGTGGAAGTGGCTGAGGGCTATGCCCGTAATTATCTGTTGCCCCGGGGCCTGGCGGTGGAAGCTACTGCCGGACGCTTAAAGGAATTAAACCTGGAAAAGAAACGCCAGGAGGAAAAGAAGAACCAGGAACTGGAACAGGCACGGCGTCAGGCCGATATGCTCAATGGTGCTGTGGTACAGGTGACCACCCGCGCCGGTGATAAGGGCAAACTCTTTGGTTCGGTTACCAATAAGGAGATAGCCCAGGCAATTAAAAACACTTTTCATGTGGACATCGACAGGCGTAAAATAGATCTTAAAGAGCCTATCAAGGCCCTGGGCAGCTATGAAGTTACCCTGAAATTGCATCCTGAGATCCAGGCCCGCCTGCGGGTACAGGTGGTGGCAGAGGGGAGTTAAAAAGAATGTCCAAAGAGATTTTGCCCGTCCTGGCCAGCGATCGTCATATGCTGGATCGCCAGGTGGCCGCTTTATATGGTGTTTTATGCGACATTTACGGTACCGAGAAAGTAGTTTTAAGGGCCAGCAAGCTGGAAGCCCTGGATTTAATACGTTCCGATGACCTGGCAGCCAGGGTCCTGGCCCTGGAAAAATTGATCTATGAGGACCCTACCATCAATGATTTGCCGGCCGAAGAAGAGATACCCCGGATCCTGACCGCCCTGCAAGAAGAAATAGCCGACTTTATTGCCCGGCGGACGGTGGAAGAAAAGCTGGAGCAACGCGTCGCCGAAAGGCTGCAGGAGCGCCATGAAGAGTACCTCCAGGAGGTTCGCCGTCAGGTTCTAAAGGAAAATAACGGGCCGGAAAACGCCCAGACCCTTAAAAAACTGGCTATTCTGGAAAAAATGTCCCAGATAACCCTGTCCCGGACGGCCCTGGAAGCCCTGCGTCCCCGGCGTCTGGAGGAAATCGTCGGCCAGGAACAGGCCGTGCAGTCAATACTCGCTAAACTCGCCTCCCCTTTTCCCCAGCACATGATCATTTACGGCCCGCCGGGGGTAGGGAAGACGACGGCGGCGCGGCTGGCCCTGGAAGAAGCCAAGAAAATAAGCAGTTCTCCTTTTAAACCCGGGGCACCCTTTGTTGAGGTGGACGGTACCACCCTGCGCTGGGATCCCCGGGAAGTGACCAACCCCCTCCTGGGTTCAGTTCATGATCCCATTTACCAGGGAGCACGGCGGGACCTGGCCGAGAGCGGCGTGCCGGAGCCCAAGCTGGGGCTGGTGACTGAGGCCCACGGGGGCATACTCTTTATTGATGAAATCGGTGAAATGGATCCCCTGCTCCTCAACAAGCTCCTCAAGGTCCTGGAAGACAAGCGGGTAGAATTTGATTCCTCCTACTATGACCCTGGTGACGAGAGTGTTCCCCGCTATATTAAAAAACTTTTTGAGGAAGGGGCTCCGGCTGATTTTATCCTTATCGGCGCTACGACCCGGGAGCCGGAAGAGCTAAACCCGGCCCTGCGCTCCCGGTGCGCGGAGGTATTTTTTGAACCCTTAACCCCGGTCCATATCCAGACTATTATCAAGGAAGCCGCTGGCCGGCTGGGGGTTAAACTGGAACCGGCGGTACCGGAACTAATCTCCGAATATACCATTGAAGGCCGTAAGGCCATCAACATCCTGGCTGAAGCTTACGGCCTCAGTCTCTATCAGCAGCAGCGGAAAAAGGGCCGCCGGCGCCGGCTGATTACGGCGGACCATGTCTTGCAGGTCTTAAGAAGCGCTCGTCTGACGCCCTGCGTTACCGTGAAGGCCAGGGATATTCTGGAAGTAGGCCGCGTCATGGGCCTGGCCGTAGCCGGTTTTGTAGGTTCGGTCCTGGAGATTGAGGCGATGGCCTTCCCGGCCCGGGAACCGGGGAAAGGTAGTATCCGCTTTAATGAAACGGCCGGCAGCATGGCCCGGGACTCTGTCTTTAATTCCGCGGTGGTATTTCGCCTGCTGACAGGTGAGGATTTATACAACTATGACGTCCACGTTAATATTGTCGGCGGGGCCAACATTGACGGGCCCTCGGCCGGCCTGGCCATTACCGCGGCCATTATCAGTGCCGTTCAGGAGCGGCCGGTGCGCCAGGATATAGCCGTCACCGGTGAAATCTCCATCCAGGGGAAAGTCAAGCCGGTAGGCGGCGTGCTGGAGAAAATCTATGGCGCCAAGCAGGCGGGCATGAAGATGGTTTTAATTCCAGCGGAAAATGCAGCCGAGGTACCGGCCGGCCTCAAAGGGATTGTTGTCCAGCCCGTGGAAAACGTAGCCGAGGCCCTGGATTACCTGATGCCGGCGGCCAGGGCCAGGGGCCGGCGGCGGTCCCGGGCAGGAGCCTGATAACCATGGCAGGCGAACTGGAAAAGATTCCTCCCCAGAGTCTGGAGGCCGAGCAGTCCGTCCTGGGGGCCATTATGCTGGACCGGGAGGCCCTGCTTACCGTCCTGGAAATCCTTAAAGTCGAAGACTTTTACCGGGAAGCCCACCGTTTGATTTACCGCGCCATCCTGGACCTCAATGAGCGCGGTGAGGCTGTCGACCTCCTGACGGTGACGGAAGAACTCCGCCGCCAGGGGCAGCTGGAAGTGGTAGGCGGGGCTGCCTATTTGAGCTCCCTGACGGGCGATGTACCCAGTGTAGCCAATGCCGGCTATTATGCCCGCCTGGTAGCGGAAAAAGCAACATTGAGGGCCCTGGTGCAGGCAGCCGGGCGCATTACCGAACTGGCCTTAAACCAGGCCGGCGATGTGGACCAGATTTTAGATGAGGCTGAACGTCTAATTTTTGACGTGGCCGGGGGCCGGCGCCGCAGCGGTTTTGTGCCCGTTAAAGATGTCTTGATGCAAACCTTTGCCCATCTGGAGCGTTTGAGCGCTCATAAGGGTGAAGTTACCGGCATACCCACCTTCCATGACCTGGATAAACTCCTTTCGGGCCTGCATCCTTCTGACCTCATCATCTGCGCCGCCCGGCCGGGGATGGGAAAGACCTCCTTCTGTCTCAATATTGCCCAGCAGGTGGCCGTTAAACAAAAGCTACCGGTAGCCATTTTCAGCCTGGAGATGTCCCGGGAACAGGTGGTGCAGCGTATGCTGGCTGCTGAAGCCATGGTAGAACAGCACCGCCTGCGGACGGGTTACTTAACTGAAGACGACTGGGCGCGTCTGGTCAATGCCGCCGGTATTCTGGGAGAAGCCCCCATCTATATTGACGACACCCCGGCTATCTCGGCCCTGGAGGTCAGGGCCAAGGCCAGGCGCCTGCAGGCGGAAAGCGGCCTGGGCCTGGTGGTAGTCGATTACCTGCAGCTGATGCAGGCCCACCGCCGCGTGGACAGCCGCCAGCAGGAAATTGCTATCATTTCCCGGGCCATGAAGGCCCTGGCCCGGGAATTGAACGTTCCCGTCTTGGTCCTATCCCAGTTGAACCGCGGCGTTGAGCAGCGCCAGGATAAACGCCCGGTCATGGCCGATCTCCTGGAAAGCGGGGCCATTGAGGCCGACGCCGACGTGATTATCTTCCTTTACCGGCCCCAGTATTACGATCCCGACACCGATAAAAAGGGGATTGCCGAAGTTATCGTAGCCAAGCACCGCAACGGTCCTGTGGGAACGGTGGAAATGGCTTTTTTACCTGAATTCACCAAATTTGTCGACCTGGCTCCTGAACCGGCCGCTTAAGAAGGAGGTTTAAAGGTTGGCTGCAAATTCTAACCGTCTCTGGACCAGGGACTTTGTTCTCTTATCCCTGGCCAGCTTCCTGATCTTTATCGCTTTTCAGATGCTTATGCCCACTTTGCCCAAATATGTGGCCGCCCTGGGCGGTGACAACCTGGTGGTGGGCTTGACTATGGGGATTTTTACCATTTCCGCTGTCCTGGTCCGTCCCTGGCTGGGCCGGGAGATGGACCGCCGCGGCCGGCGGGGTATCTACCTGCTGGGCTTGTTGATTTTTGCCGCGGCCGTGCTGGGTTATTCCATTTCACCTTCGATTCTCATCCTGTTTCTTTTTCGCCTCCTTCATGGTGCCGGCTGGGGCGGTTCCACCACCGCCGGGGGGACCATTGTGACGGACATCCTGCCGGTGCAAAGGCGCGCCGAGGGCCTTGGTTATTACGGCCTGTTTTCCAACCTGGCCATGGCCGTTGCCCCCGCCCTGGGGTTGCTGATTATGGATCTGGCCGGTTTTAAAGTACTATTCTTTACCTCCGCAGCCCTGGCCCTGGCCGCCGCCCTGGTGGCCAACAAGATAAACATGCCGGCTGTAGCTTCTCGCGGCGGGCCCCCGCCGGCTTTTTTTGAACCTAAAGCCTTACGTCCGTCCCTTATTACCTTCTTTATGACCATTACCTATGGCGGGGTGGTAACCTTCCTGACCCTTTATGCCGCCGAACGCGGTATTACCAATATTGGCCTCTTTTTTACTTTTTATGCTGCAGCCCTGATGCTCATCCGGCCCCTGGCCGGGATGGTGGCCGACCGGCACAGCCAGGGGCTGGTGTTGGTTCCCGGTTTGCTGGCGGCGTCCCTGGCCGTCCTGATCCTGGCCCTGGCCGGCAGCCTTCCGGTTTTCCTCGTCGCCGCCGTCCTCTACGGCCTGGGATTTGGCGCCGCCCAGCCTACCCTCCAGGCCATGGCCGTGGCCGGCGTAGCTCCCAACCGCCGCGGTGCGGCCAACGGCACCTTTTTTTCCGCCTTTGACCTGGGGATAGGCCTGGGCTCTACCCTCCTGGGAGTCGTGGCCCGGTTCACCGGTTTTGCCGGCATGTATACTGTAGCCTCTCTCTTCGGCCTGGTCGGGCTGCTGATCTTTCTCCTGGGGGAAAAGGGTGCCGCTCGGGGCAAGGCAATGCCGGGCCTTTGATACCAGCCTGGTATCTTTTCCTTACCCGCGGCGTACACTACCCTTGGGTAAAAAGTAAATAGGGAAAGGAGTAGTCCCATGGCCAGGGTTATTGGTATCATGCCCAACCAGGAACAGGTGGGCGGCCTCATTGATAGCCTCAAAAACGCCGGTTTTGACCGCAAAGACATGATTGTCACCAGCTTGTCCAGGTCCTTTACGGAGCGGGAAAAACCCGATGAAATTACTTACCTGAAAACCGAACGGGATGAACTCTGGCAGGAGGGGACCGGTACCTATGCCGATTTCCTGGCCGCATTTGCCGGCCAGGGTGTGGCGGTAGCCGTGGAGGCACCGCGCCATGAACTGGCCCGCATCCGGGAAATTATGGAACAAAACGGAGCCGCAAAAATTATCCAGGACTGAACTTGAAACCGCGGGTTAGTCAGCGCGGTTCATTTTTTACCTCCTGGCAGGAATAGCCGCCAAAAAGACGAAATAGTAGTCCGGAATGATATACTCTCAGCTCGGAGGAGGCGCTTTTATGGAAGTCAACATTGCCGGTACCCTGCTAAAACTCCTCCAGGGGGATATTGTCGAGCAGGAGGTAGAGGCCATTGTCAATGCCGCCAATACCGGCCTGTGGGGCGGCAGCGGCGTCGACGGCGCCATCCACCGCGCCGGGGGACCGGCCATAGCAGCAGAGTGCCGCCGCATCCGGGAGGAACAGGGCGGTTGTCCCGTTGGCCAGGCGGTCATCACCTCCGGGGGCTTGCTCAAGGCGCGCTACGTTATCCATACCGTCGGTCCTATCTGGCGCGGCGGACGGCAAGGAGAAGACGAGCTGCTGGCCAGCGCCTACCGCAGCAGCCTGCAGCTAGCGAGGGAGCGGGGAATAAAATCCCTGGCTTTTCCCTCCATCAGCACCGGAGCCTACCGCTTCCCCGTGGAGCGGGCGGCCGGGATAGCCATGGCCACGGTAAAGGATTTTTTGACTGCCAGTCCGGGTACCTTTAACGAAGTACGTTTTGTCCTGTTTTCCCAGCCGGTTCTGGCAGCCTACGAACAGGCCCTGGCGAAGGTACTAGAATCCAGCCCGCAAATAATATAAAGCTGCCGTCGCAAGTTAAGCAATACTTAATTGTGAATATAAGCACAAAAGCGGAGCAAAAGCGGTGTTGATGGGGAGAAAAAGCGGGGAAAAGTAATTAATTAAGTATCATTTAAGGACACTGGATGAGGGAGTAAAAAGGATGATTTGTTATGCGTACCGGTACGGCCAGCCTGCCCCTCCACGGCGGCCACTGCCCACCGTGGCTTTTTGAACGCATGAAACGCCTGGGGCCGGCCATCCTGGAGATTATTGTCCGGGAATACGGTCCCCACGAGGTGTTGCGGCGCTTGAGCGATCCTTACTGGTTTCAGGCCTTCGGTTGCGTGCTGGGCTTTGACTGGCATTCTTCGGGTTTAACTACCACCCTCTGCGGCGCCCTTAAGGAGGGCTTGCGCGGCCGGGAAAAGGACCTGGGCTTTGTCATCGCCGGGGGCAAGGGTCGTGCTTCCCGCCGGACCCCGGAGGAAATTGCCACGGCGGCCGACAGGCTGGCCCTGACTTCTTTACAACCAGGAAAGTTAATTTATGCCAGCAGAATGGCCGCTAAAGTCGACAATACCGCCCTCCAGGACGGCTACCAGCTCTACCACCACGTCTTTATCTTCACCTTTGACGGCCGGTGGGCCGTCGTCCAGCAGGGGATGAACGAAACGACGCGCCTGGCTCGCCGTTACCACTGGCTGGGTGAAGGGGTGAAGGACTTTGTCTGTGAACCCCATGCCGCTGTTTGCTGCGACGTGAAGGGGGAGGTGCTGAATATGGTGGCCAGCGAGGGTCAGGCCTCCCGCCGGATGGTGACGGAGCTGGCCCGGGAGCAGCCGCAAAAGGTAGTAGCCGAGTTTAACCATATCCTGGAAAAAGAATTGCCCAACCTCCCTCTCCCCTGGCGTCATGATGTTCCCCGGGCGAGCTACCTCAATAAAGCCCTGCTTAAAGTATATGCCGCCCAACCCCGGGATTTTGCCGCCGTCCTGGGTGTGGAAGGCGTGGGCCCCAAAACCATCCGTGCCCTGGCCATGGTGGCCGAGGTGGCCTACGGCGCACCGGCCAGCTTCAGGGATCCGGTCCGGTACAGCTTCAGCCATGGCGGTAAGGACGGTCATCCCTACCCTGTGGACCGCCGGGTGTATGATCACTCCATCACCGTCCTGGAGCAGGCCCTGACCGCAGCGAAGATCGGCCGGACTGATAAGCTTCAAGCCTTGAAACGGCTGGCTAAAATTTCCCCGTAAAGTTTTTGCCCCTGTGAAAAAACGCCACGTAGCGCCCTTAACTACGTGGCGTTTGATTATTAACCCAGGATATCTTTCAGGTCCTGTTCCGGCGTGGTAGTAGGCTTCAGGTTGTAGTTTTCCTGGAGGACCTTCAACACATTGGGTGTCAGGAAGGCCGGCAGGGACGGGCCGATGCGGATGTTCTTTATACCAAGGTGGAGCAGGGTCAGCAGGATGGCTACTGCTTTCTGCTCGAACCAGGACAGGACCAGGCTCAAGGGCAGCTCGTTGACGCTGCAGTTAAAGGCTTCGGCCAGGGCCAGGGCCACCTGGATGGCTGAATAGGCGTTATTGCACTGGCCTATATCGATAAGGCGCGGAATGCCGTCGATGTCGCCCAGGTCGAGGTGGTTGAAGCGATACTTGCCGCAGCCCAGGGTCAGGACCACGCAGTCCTGCGGCACCTTCTCCACAAACTCGGTGTAGTAGTTGCGGCCCGGCTTGGCCCCGTCGCAGCCGCCCACCAGGAAGAAGTGGCGGATCTTGCCGGCCTTGACGGCCTCGATCACCTGGCCGGCTATGTTTAAGATAGCCGTGTGATGGAAACCGGTGGTCAACTCGCCGCCGGCTTTTTCCTCCAGGGGCGGCAGGGCCTTGGCCTTTTCAATAACCGGCGTAAAGTCGCGGTTTTTAATATGCGTCACTCCCGGCAGGCCGGCAATGCCGCAGGTAAACATGCGCTCCCGGTAAGATTCCGCAGGTATTAACACGCAGTTAGTCGTACCCAGGATGGCGCCGGGGAACTCGGCGAATTCTTTTTTCTGGTTCTGCCAGGCCGAGCCGTAGTTGCCCACCAGGTGGGGGAACTTTTTCAATTCCGGATAGGCGTGGGCCGGCAGCATTTCGCCGTGGGTATAAACATTAATCCCCGTACCTTCCGTCTGTCGCAGGAGTTCATAGAGATCCAGCAGGTCGTGGCCGGTAACGAGTATGCCCGGACCTTTCTTGGTGCCGGTAGAAACCTTCGTCGGGACCGGGGCACCGAAACGCTCTACATGTGCTTTATCCAATAATTCCATGACCTTGAGATTCATGGCCCCGACTTTTAAAGCCGTCTCTATATGACGGTCGAGATCAAAGTCGACGTTAGTTAGGGTGGTAAAGAGGCCCTCGTGCATAAAGGCGTCTACTTCTTCGTCCCGGGCGCCCAGTTCCCGGGCATGGTAGGCATAGGCGGCAATCCCCTTTAGGCCGATAAGGATGGTATCTTGCAGGCTGGCGATATCTTCGTTCTTACCGCAGACGCCTACCCTCGTGCAGCCGGTACCGCCGGCTGTCTGCTCGCACTGGTAACAAAACATGGTTTCTCCCCCTTTGGTGGAATTTTAAAGACACCTTTATCATAAACAAGGGGCTGAAGACAAACTGTGACCTGGGTCACAATTATGAACCGATTTCATCAATTAACCGGCTGCGATCTTGTTACAAATCTGAACTGGCACTGGCAGGAAATCCATATTTGGTGTCGAAAAAATTTTATTACGGCCAGTAATTAACAGAAAAAGGCGGAGGTACACAATGGATGGCAATTTTCCCCGGCGGTGCGGGGCTGGATTGGATAAAATGGCAGGAGCTGCAACCCAAATTTATGATCTTCATTCTGCAACCATCCAGCATTTCGGGGATTATTACCATCCGTCACCGCAGGGGAAGCCCGCCGGGATGCCCCGGGTACTTGACGGACCGGTAGGGGAAATATATCAGGAAGCCCAGGAAGCCCTGAGCGATGTTTATCACCGCTGCCGTCTGGGGAGTCAGCTGGAGGTTAAAAATATCCAGGAGATCGTAGCCGATTTTCTTAACCGGATGCAGGACAACCAGAACATGTTCCTGCAGATGGCCATGCTCAAGGACCTGGACCCCTACTCTTCGCGCCATTCCCTGAATGTTACTGTTCTGGCTACCCTCCTGGGTTCAAAATTGGGCCTCTCCCGGGATGAACTCCTGGTCATTGGCGTTGGCGCCATGCTTCACGACGTGGGCAAACTGGAAGTACCGCCTGAAGTTTTATTAAAGCCCGGCAAGTTAACTGCCGAGGAGTTTGCTCTTATCAAGCGCCACCCCCAGGCCGGTTATGAGCGGCTGGATGGCGTGGTAAGCGAAGCGGTTCGCCGGGTGGCCCGGGATCACCACGAACGTTGTAACGGCAGCGGTTACCCTAAAGGATTAAGGCGGGAAGAGTTAAGCCTGGCGGCCCGGTGCGTGGCTATTGCCGATGTTTACGATGCCGTAACTACCGATCGCTGCTACCGGCCCAGGTATCTCCCCCATGAGGGCATGGAATTATTAATGGTGGAAAGCACCATGGGTAACCTGGACCTGGAACTGGTACGCGTCTTTCTGCAGGCTATTGCCAGTTACCCGGTGGGGACTACGGTGCGGTTGACGACCGGTGAAATAGCCCGGGTAATAGCCCAGGAGCCGGAGGTGCCCATGCGGCCGGTGGTTAAGGTGCTGCAGCCCCGGCGCCGCGCCGGCGAGGTTATCCGCCTCCTGACCAATCCGTCTATTTTAATTGTGGAAGCTGAACCCTGAGCTATGTTTGAAAAAGCTGTGTACAGGCAGGCCGGCAGGGGTATGCTATTACTAGCCGACCTGTATGGCGGGGATGATTGCAATGCCGGTAAAGGGAAAAGATTTTACAACGGCTTACCTGGGTTTGGGTTCCAACCTGGGTGACCGGGAAGGGCATTTGCAGCGGGCCGTAGCCATCCTGGATGCCACTGAAGGGATCGAGGTGGAACGGCTTTCTTCCTGGTATGAGACGGCCCCGGTGGGCAAGACGGGCCAGGGATGGTTTTTGAACGGGGTGGCCAGGATCAAAACCTCCATGCCTCCGCGCGAGCTCCTGTCGACTGTCCTGGCTATAGAGCAGCGCCTGGGCCGTGTGCGGCGGGAGCGCTGGGGTCCTCGCAACATTGATATTGACATCCTGCTTTACGATGATTTAAAAGTTAATGAACCCGAACTGCAGATTCCCCACCCCAGGATGCAGGAGCGGGCTTTCGTCCTGATACCCCTGGCAGAAATTGCTCCGGACCTTATTTTGCCGGATGGGCGGCGGGCTGATGTGGCTGCTAAAGACCGTTTTCCCGGGCAGGAAGTATTGCCGTATAGTGGTCTCAGATGTTAAAATAAAATTGGGCGCTACCTTTAAGGAGTGCACGCATTTATCCTTGCGATAATACCGGCTTAAAATTATACCGCTTGGATCTATTTAAGACCGAGACGGGTGAATGAGGGATTAAGCTTCCGGCAGCTCGTCGGAAGCTTTTTATTTAGGGGAGCGTGGGCAATTATGCGGGTGGGCATAATTGGAGCCGGAGCTGTCGGTACAGGGATGGGCATATTATTGCGCCGGCGGGGATACGCCATTGCCGGTGTAGCCAGCCGTACCCCTGCTTCAGCCCGGCGGGCGGCAGCAAGGCTGGCCTGCCCGGTCTTTGCGCAGCCGGAAGAAGTAGCCCGGCAGGCAGACCTGGTCTTTATTACCACCAGTGACCAGGCCATCGGCCCGGTGGCAGCCGCCATTGCCTCGAGAAACGGCTTTCGCCCCGGGCAAACGGTTATTCATATGAGCGGTTCGTTAACTTCAGCCGTCCTGGATCCGGCCCGGCGGGCCGGTGCCCTGGCCTTGAGCCTCCATCCCCTCCAGTCGTGTGCCGACGCCGACCGGGCGGTTGCCAACCTCCCCGGGTCGGTTTTCAGCCTGGAAGGCGATCAGGAAGCCCTGCCCCTGGGGAAACGCCTGGTGACCGAACTGGGGGGTGAGTATTTCATCATCAGCCCCGGGGCCAAACCCCTTTACCATGCGGCCGCCTGCGTCGCTTCCAACTACCTGGTAAGCCTCATAGATTTAAGTCGCCGGCTCATGCAGGCGGCCGGCATGGAACCGGAGATGGCGGCCCGGGCCCTGGCGCCTTTAATTAAAGGCACTTTAGATAATATTAATGAAAAGGGGATTCCCCAGGCCCTGACCGGTCCCATTGCCAGGGGCGACTTCGTTACGATCAGGGATCATTTAAAGGCCATGGAGGCCACCGTACCCGAACTGGGCGAGATTTATCGCGCCCTGGGACGCTATACGGCCGGTCTGGCCGGCCGTAAGGGCAGCATTGACGCCCGCAAGGTAGCCCTGTTCGGGCAAATCCTGGCTGCCAAATTTGACGCCGCAAGCAGGCGGGCAGAAGCTGGAGGAGCCTCTGATGGGAGCTGACGGGTACCCGCAGCTTTAGCTGGCGCCCGCTCCGCGAACAAGGAAAATGTAGGCTGAGCGCCAAGTTTGCTCGCCAAGAACCAGCGGAGCCCGTTGCCTGTATCCCCAGCCCGCAAGAAGCCAAGCAATAACCGCCTGAATTTGACATAATCCTATTTTTGAAGGAGATGACGGTATTGGAGCTGTTGACAACAATTGTCGCGGTCCGCAAGTTTGTAGCGGCAGCCAGGCGGCAGGGCAAGAGTATTGGCCTGGTCCCGACCATGGGTTATCTTCACGAGGGCCATTTAACCCTGGCCAGGACGGCCAGGGAGCAGAATGACGTCGTTGTTATGAGCATTTTTGTCAACCCGACCCAGTTTGGCCCCGGGGAAGATCTGGAGCGTTATCCCCGGGACCTGGAAAGGGATCAAAAGCTGGCTGCTGCTGCGGGTGTCGACGCCATTTTTGCCCCTGCGGTAGCAGAGATGTACCCGCCCGGCTATGCCACCTATGTCCAGGTCGAGGGCCTGACGGAAGTTCTCTGTGGCGCCTCCCGGCCGGGCCATTTCCGGGGCGTGGCTACGGTGGTCAGCAAGCTTTTTAATATCGTCCAGCCCGACCGGGCCTATTTCGGCCTCAAGGATTACCAGCAGGCGGTAGTGATCAAGCGCCTGGTCAGGGATTTAAATTTTCCGGTTGACATAATAACCATCCCCACCGTGCGGGAGCCCGACGGACTGGCTTTAAGTTCACGGAACAAGTATTTAAGCCCGGGCGAGCGCCAAGCGGCTCTGTCCCTCTACCGGGCTTTGAACATCGGGGCCGACCTTATCCGTTCTGGCGAACGCCGTGCTGCCGTAGTCCGGGAAGCCATGGCTCAGGAAATTTTATCCTGGCCCGGGACGCGAATAGATTATGTGGCGGTAAATGACGCTGAGACCCTTGAACCTTTAGACGAAATCAGGGGCCAGGTGCTGCTGGCCCTGGCCGTCTGGGTGGGCAACACCCGTTTAATCGATAATATGACCCTGGAGGTGAAAGATGATGTGGCGAACCATGATGAAAAGTAAGCTCCACCGGGCGACTGTCACCGGAGCCGACTTGAATTATGTCGGTAGCATTACCATTGATAGTGAGCTGATGGCCGCGGCCGATATTTTACCCAACGAGAAAGTGCAGGTGGTCAACAATAACAATGGCGCTCGCCTGGAGACCTACGCCATCCCCGGGCCTGCCGGCAGCGGGGTTATCTGCGCCAACGGGGCCGCCGCCAGGCTGGTCCAGCCAGGCGATATTGTTATCATTATTTCCTATGGCATTTTTACTGACGCCGAAGCCAGGTCCCATCAACCGCGGGTTATTTTCCTGGATAGCCAGAACAAAATTACCGAGGTAAGGGACGGGGAAGGACCGGCAGAGGTTTGGGTTTAAATAAAGGCCCGGAAGAAATATGTTAACCCAAACGGCAAATATACAGTTGACAACCAGAAAAAGGAAGATTAAAATATAAACATGGGCATAGAAGGCAGCAAGCAACAGGTTTTAGATTATTTACGCCGTCACCGCGGGGAATACATTTCTGGTGAAGAGCTGAGTAAAAAGCTGGCCATCACCAGGACGGCGGTGTGGAAGCATATCCAGGCTTTACGCCGGGAGGGATACCAGATTGATGCCCAGACCCGCCGCGGTTATTGCTTGCTGTCCATCCCGGATTGTTTGTATCCCGAAGAGGTGGCAGCAGGCCTCAGGACGTCCTGGCTGGGACGGAACCTTTACTATTACGACGAGGTGGGTTCAACTAACCAGGTAGCTAAAGAGCTGGCCGATAGCGGGGCGCCGGAAGGGACAGTGGTCATCGCCGAGGCCCAGACAGGCGGCCGCGGACGGCGGGGACGCTCGTGGATCTCGCCGCCCCGTAAAGGCATCTGGTTCTCGGTTGTCTTGCGGCCCCGGGTAGTTCCAGCCCAGGCATCCCAGCTGACCCTGCTGGCAGCGGTGGCTGTAACGGCGGCCGTTCGCAGCCACACCGGACTCCCACCGGGCATAAAGTGGCCCAACGATCTCCTGGCCGGCGGGCGGAAAGTCTGCGGTATCCTGACGGAGATTAAAGCGGAAATCGATGCCATCGAGTATGTTGTCCTGGGTACCGGCTTGAATGTTAACCTGGAAGCAACTGACTTTAGTCCCGAAGTGAGGCCCCTGGCCACCTCCTTGCTTTTAGAACTGGGCCGGCCGGTGGCGCGGCTACCTTTATTCCAAGAGTTGTTGTACCAGTTGGAAAAATGGTATGAGCGCTGGCAGGAGGAGGGTTTCGAGCCTGTCCGGCGGGCCTGGAAAGAGGCGAGCGTGACCCTGGGCCGGGAGGTGGCGGTTAACTCCTGGCGGGATGTATTCCGGGGCGTGGCTGTAGATATTGACGCTGAGGGCGCGCTGCTGGTCCGGGGTGCTGGAGGTGAGGTCCGGCGTTTTACCTCGGGGGAGGTGAGTCTGCGGACGGCAAGTTAAATTTTTTACCATATATGTTAACCATAAAAATAGTAAATAGTTAACAATAAAAAACTGCAAATTAGCTGTTAACACCATTCATGATGGCGAGCCGCCGTAAGCTGGGGGCTGGAAAATACCGGCCGGCGACAGGCCGGCTTTAGAGGAGGAATCTTTCTTGCGTACTAAAGATATGGCTCTGGTGGCCCTTTTTGCCGCCCTGATAGCCGTCCTGGCCCAGGTGGCTATTCCCCTGCCCTTTTCACCGGTACCCATTACCGGCCAGGTCCTGGGAGTATTCCTGGCCGGTGCCATCCTGGGTAAAAATAGAGGCACCCTGGCTATAATCGTTTATTTACTCCTTGGCGCCATTGGCTTGCCCGTCTTTGCCCGTGGCGGAGCCGGCCTGGCGGCCTTTGCCAGGCCGTCGGGGGGATACCTCTGGGGTTTTGCCCTGGGCGTCTACGTCATGGGTATGATCCTGGAAAGGGGCAAAGGGGAACCGGGTTACGGCCGCCTGGCTGCCGGTATGCTCACCTGCCTGGTGGTAATCTACATTCTGGGTACTATACAGTTAATGTATATCCTGCATCTTAATCTGGTCCAAGGGCTTCTCATGGGGGTTCTGCCCTACATTCCCCTGGACCTGGCCAAACTGGTCCTGGCGGCAGCCGTCAGCCTCCAGGTCCGGCGGGCGCTGCAGCAGGCAGGGTACCTGCCCGCTAAGACTACTAATCCAGAAACCACAAATTAAAAACGATAAACACCCCTTAACGGGGGTTATTTTTTTACGGCAGGAAAGAGGATAAAGCCGGGTACTGTGGAATAATTGAAGTTGAAAAGAATGGAGGGGATGCGGCCATGTTAATGGCCATCGATGTCGGCAATACTAATATTGTCATTGGGCTATATAAAGGGAAAGAGCTGCAATGCCACTGGCGCCTGGCCAGCGACCGGCAGAAGACGGCCGATGAATACGGCCTGATTTTACGTCAGCTGACCAATTACCAGGGGCTGGGCTTGGAGGCCATTAAAGCCGTGGTCATGGCTTCCGTGGTGCCGACTTTAACCCAGACTTTGACCATGATGCTAAAAGATCAGTTTAACTGCCAGCTGCTGGTTATCGGCCCCGGGGTAAAAACGGGGATGCCCATCCGTTTTGACAACCCCAGAGAGGTAGGCGCCGACCGGATTGTCAACGGTGTGGCCGTCTATGAACTTTACGGAGGCCCGGCCATTGTCGTGGACTTCGGGACCGCCACCACCTTTGACGCCATCTCTGCGAGCGGCGAATATCTGGGAGGGGCCATCGCCCCCGGCATTGGCATCGCCACCGATGCTCTATTTGCCCGGGCGGCCAAACTGCCACGCGTAGAACTCATTAGGCCGCCCCGGGTAATCGGTAAAAATACTGTGGCCTGCATGCAGGCGGGGATAATGTATGGCTTTATCGGCCAGGTAGAGGGAATTGTTAGCCGCATGAAGGCCGAGATGGGGGGGCGGGCCGTGGTGGTGGCCACCGGCGGCCTTGCCGGCTTGATAGCACCTGAAGTTAGCTGCATCGATAAGGTCGACCCCCTGTTAACCCTGGAGGGTTTGCGGATCGTCTATGAGCGCAACAGTTAAAATTGGCCCGGTTACATTGGACGCACCCCTGGTGACGGCGCCCATGGCGGGTTTTACCGACCGCATCTTTCGCCACCTCGCCAGAGAAGCGGGGGCGGCATTAACCTATACTGAAATGATCAGCGCCCAGGGTCTTATTTATCAAAGTAAGGCTACGTGGGCGCTCCTCGATTTAAAGGATGAACCTGGTCCGGTTGCCGTTCAGCTCTTTGGCCGCGAGCCGGAAATCCTGGCCAGGGCTACCAAACTGGCCGTGGCCGCCGGGGCGGCCATTGTCGATTTAAATATGGGCTGCCCGACACCCAAGATAGTGAAAAATGGTGAGGGAGCGGCCTTGATGCGCGATCTATCCCTGGCGGCGGATATTGTCGCCGCCATGGCGGAGGCGGCCGGGCCGGTACCGGTAACGGTCAAGATGCGCAAGGGCTGGGATGAAGATTCCGTAAATGTTGTTGAGGCAGCCCGGGCGGTGGTGGAGGCCGGGGCAAAGGCGGTAGCCATCCACGGCCGCACCCGCAGCCAGTTTTACAGCGGACTGGCCGACTGGGATTGCATCCGCAGGGTAAAGGAAGCCGTACAGGTACCGGTCGTTGGCAATGGCGATATCAGGACACCGGAGGACGCCGTAGCCATGCTGGAACAGACAGGTTGCGACGCCGTCATGGTAGGCCGGGCTGCTATAGGCAATCCCTGGCTTTTAACGGCCATCCGCGCCCGCCTGGAAGGCCGGCCGGTGCCTCCCGCGCCGGATGTGGCCACGAGGATGGCCACGGCCATTCGCCATTTAAACATGATGGTGGAGCTGAAAGGGGAAAAGACGGCGGTAAAAGAAATGCGAAAAGTCTTGGCTTGTTACATCCGGGGTTTACCGGGAGCAGCCCGCCTGCGCCAGCACCTTTATACCCTGGATACCGCGGCGGAAGTCATCGCCACCCTGAATGCTTATAGCCGTGAATATCTTGACCAGCATGCCTCTGAATAACTTTCCGTACGGGCATTGTTTTGCTCGCTCTGTCGTCCTCGCGGTGCGGCCTGTTAAGGGGCTGCTAAACTACCTTGCCAGGACGGTTTTATTTTGTTATAATCTCCCTGTGCACATATCTGTGCACAGGGAGTAGACTTCTGATGGACCTGATCCGGATTGGCGACAAGCTTATCAGCCGGCGGAAGATTAACTCCATCCTGGAGCGCATCTTTACATTGCGCTGCCAGGGTTTTTCCCAGCAGGAGGCAGCCCGGCAGGTAGGCGTCGACCGCTCCTTTGTCTCCCGTTTAGAAACCCTGGGCGAGATACGGCGCGGCCGGCGTATAGCCGTGGTAGGCTTTCCCGTTGCCAATAAGGCTGAGCTGGAAAATATGCTGCGGCAGGAGGGCGTAGAATACATATTACTTTTAACCGATGCCGAACGCTGGGATTTTGTCCGCAAGAAAAGCGGGCTGGAGTTACTGAACCAGCTGATGGAGATTGTAGGCCGGATACGGGACTACGATGTCGTCATCATTATCGGTTCCGACTACCGCATCAAGGTCAGCGAAGCTCTGCTGGGACGGGAAGTGGTTGGTGTGGAAATCGGCTCTTCCCCCATTAGAGGCGACAGGGAGGTAAACGTCGAGGAATTGCGGTCGCTGGTACGCCAGTTGGTGAAGGATAAGGAGTTGGATAATAAATGAAACGAGTGGTCAGCATCAGCCTGGGTTCATCCAAACGGGATCACCAGGTGGAAGCGGAATTCCTGGGAGAAAAGTTCCGCATCGAGCGCATCGGTACCGACGGCGATACGGAGCGGATGATCAATCTTATCCGGGAACTGGACGGGCAGGTGGATGCCTTCGGCCTGGGAGGGATGGATCTGTATATTCGGGTAGGTGCCAGGCGTTATCTCCTCCGGGATGCAGCTAAAATAGTCCGGGCGGCCCGCCTGACCCCCATGGTGGACGGCGGCGGCTTAAAGGACACCCTGGAGCGAAGAGTGATAGCCTACCTGGCACGGGAAGGTATCCTGGATTTCCAGGGGAAGAGGGTGCTCGTGGTCAGCGCCGTCGACCGCTTTGGTATGGCGGAAGCACTGGACGCTGCCGGCGCGGATCTTATTTGCGGCGACCTGATTTTTGGCCTGGGCATACCCGTACCCATCCGTTCCCTGGCGAGATTCCAGCGGGTGGCCTACCTGGCGGCTCCCCTGGTGCGCCTGTTACCCTTTAAACTCCTCTATCCTACCGGTAAAGAGCAGGAAAAAATCGATAACCGCTACCAGCGCTATTATGAAGATGCGGAGATCATTGCCGGCGATTTCCTTTTCATCCGCCGTTACCTCCCCCCTGAACTGCCGGGCAAGATAATAATTACCAATACCGTTACCAGCGCTGACATTGAAGAGCTGCGCCGGAGGGGGATTAAAACTTTGATCACTACGACGCCGGAGTTTAACGGCCGCTCCTTCGGCACCAACGTCATGGAAGGCGTGCTTTTAACCTTGAGCGGGAAAAAGCCCGAGGATGTCACCCCGGAAGATTACAACCGCCTCCTGGACCGGCTGGAATTTAAACCACGCATCGTAAATTTGAATTGAGCTACATTATGGGAAAGCCGCCCGCGGCGGTGCTGCGCCACCAGCGGACGCAGGAGAAGGAGGAGGGCGGCCTCCGACAAACCTGCCGCTTCCCCTATCTATTCTTCGAAGGAGGGCTATTCCTTGCACAGGTTCGCCTTTATGATCCATCCCCTTGATATCAGCGATATCACCAGGAAATTTCCCCTCGCCCGCCACTTGCCAGCCGGTCTCCTGGAACGGGCGGTACGTTATCTTCCTCCCCTGAAAACTTCGCACATTACCGGTGTCCGTTCTCCCTACGCAGAAACTGAAGGATGGTTCGTAGCCTGTCCCCTGACTTCACGCCAGATGGTAAGCCTGCCGGAAAAATTTGTAATGGAACGGATTGTTCGTACCGGCCGCCTGGCGGAAAAACTGGGCGCCGAAATCCTGGGGCTGGGAGCCATGACTTCTGTAGTCGGCGATGCCGGGATTACCGTGGCCCGTAATTTAAATATAGCGGTGACCACAGGTAACAGCTATACCGTGGCTACGGCCATAGAAGCAACGGAAAAGGCGGCGGCCATGATGGATATCGACCTGCCCGGGGCCGAAGTGGCCATTGTCGGGGCTACAGGTTCCATTGGCGCCGTGTGCGCTAAAATCCTGGCCCGTCGCTGCCAGCATCTAACCCTTGTTGCCCGCAATGAAACCAAACTGGCCCGCCTGGCCGGTGAGATAAAGGATATGACTGGGGTAAAGGCCAGGATAACCTGCCATTCCCGGGAAGCTCTCCGCAACGCCGATGTTATTATCACCGTTACTTCAGCGGTAGATACCGTCATCGAGCCCGGAGACCTGAAACCTGGGGCGGTAGTCTGCGACGTAGCCCGGCCCCGGGACGTTTCCCGGCGAGTGGCCGAGATGCGCGACGACGTGCTGGTGATTGACGGCGGGGTGGTAGAGGTGCCGGGCAATGTCAACTTTAACTTTAATTTCGGTTACCCGCCGGGATTAGCCTATGCCTGCATGGCCGAAACCATGATCCTGGCTCTGGAGGGGCGAATTGAAAACTTTACCCTGGGCCGGGAGTTAACGGTAGAACAGATTGATACCATTAACCGCCTGGCGGCTAAACACGGCTTTCGCGTGGCCGGCTTCCGTAGTTTCGAGTTGCCGGTTTCCGAAGCCAGGGTTGCGGCCATCCGCGACCAGGCCCGGCGTAAATTAGCCCTGGCTCGTTAACTTTTGGAAAGGTATTGACATGGTAACCGGACAGGCCTATAATACCAATAAACGAAGCGGACTATGGCACAACAAGCACTGGGAAACCTCCCGGTGCTTGTTATGGTACTTGGACCTGTGGAGCGGCCGCATAAAGGAACGAAAAAGGACATATATTGAGATAGCACCGGTGCTTATAAGTGATGCGGTAACTGAAGGGGAGCGAGCAGAGGATGGCAGAAAAAGAAACCTTATTAACCATGAGCGGATTGAAGAAACTGGAAGAAGAGCTGGAGTACCTTAAATCTGTAAAAAGGCGGGAGGTCGCCGAACGTTTAAAGCAGGCCATAGAGTTCGGCGACCTCAGCGAGAACTCTGAATATGAGGACGCCAAAAACGAGCAGGCCTTCATTGAAGGCCGTATTCTTACCCTGGAAAAAAAGCTGCGTAACGCCAGGGTTATTGACGCCAGCGAGGTACCGGATGACGTTGTCTCCCTCGGCTCCCGGGTCACTTTAAAAGACATGGACGCCGGGGAGGAACTACAATACGAAATTGTCGGCTCTATGGAAGCTGATCCGTCGGAGAACCGAATTTCCAACGAGTCGCCGGTAGGCAAGGCCATCCTGGGCCATCGTATTGGAGAAATAATAAATATTCAGGTACCAGCCGGAACCCTGCGTTACCAGATAGTAAATATTACCAGAGGGCAATAGGGGGAACAATAGTTTGGAAGTTGAGAACGATTTAATAGCGGTGCGCCTGGAAAAGTTGAAGGAGCTTCAGGAGGAGGGCATCGACCCGTACGGGGGACGTTTTGAGCGTACCCATACCACGGCCGCTGTTCACCAGCATTTTGAAGAACTGCAGGGGCAAGAAGTAGCCCTGGCGGGCCGTATCATGGCCATCAGGGGCCATGGTAAAGCCTCCTTTGCTGATTTGCAGGACCGGGACGGACGCCTCCAGCTCTACATCCGTATCGATAATGTTGGGGCGGAAACCTATGAGTTTTTCCGCAAACTGGACATCGGCGACATTATTGGTGTGAAAGGCAAGGTCTTTCGTACCCACCGCGGAGAAATCTCCCTGGAAGTCCATCAACTAACCCTGCTGTGTAAGAGTTTGCGTCCTTTGCCGGAAAAATGGCACGGTTTGAAGGACGTGGATTTACGTTACCGGCAGCGTTACCTCGACCTTATTGTTAACCCGGAAGTAAAGCAGGTATTTATTACCAGAGCTAAAGTGTTACGGGCTATACGCACCTTCCTGGACAGCCGGGGCTTTTTAGAGGTGGAAACACCGAGCATGCATACCATCCCCGGCGGCGCAGCAGCCCGGCCCTTTATTACCCATCATAATGCCTTAGATATCGATCTCTATTTACGTATTGCCCTGG